>PLCH01000417.1 GCA_003135585.1 Chitinophagaceae bacterium | reverse complement strand
ATTTTGCTTTTCTGCTTTGTTGTTGATATGTAAGGTATCCCCGGGCATAATTTTTTTTTGAATTACAAATTTCCTTTTTTCAATTCTTCCACTGCATGATTGGCTGCCCTGGCAGTCAATGCCATAAAAGTAATAGAGGGGTTTTGGGTGCTGGTTGAAACCATACTGGCCCCGTCCGTCACAAAAACATTCTTGCAGTGATGGAACTGGTTCCATTTATTCAGCAGGGACGTTTTTGGATCCTTGCCCATCCTGCATCCGCCCATCTCATGAATATCCAGGCCAGGAGACTGCTTGCTGTCACGTTGCTGAATGTGCTTGCATCCTGCCTTATCCAGCATTTCGGATGCCTGGGTAAGAAAATCTTTCAGGACTTTTTCGTCATTATTATCATAATCCACAGAGGTGACCAGCTGAGGAATGCCCCACGGGTCTATCTGATCTTTACTCAACCTCACGTAATTGGTTTCTTTGGGAATCGTTTCCCCCTGCATCATTGCAAAAACACCCCAGCCGCCCGGCTCGCAAATTGCACTCTNNCTTATACTCCCCGCCGATCTCAGGCTGGCCTTCGGGGGCACCGGCCCTGCCGCGTCCGGCACTATAATGGACCATGTAACCGCGCATAAAATCCGTCTCCTGTTTGTATACATTCCTGAAATTGGGCATCATGGCCTGTGTAGGTCTTCGTCCATAATAATACCTGTCCTGGGGCCCTTCATATGAAGCGGTAACAGTTCCGCGGTAATTGTGAAAGCAAATGTATTTTCCCAGCAGACCACTATCATTACCCAATCCGTTTGGAAAGCGACTGGAAGTCGAATTCAGCAAAATAAGATTTGTATTCAGGCAGGAGGCATTGACAAAAATAATTTTTGCATAATATTCAGTAACCTCTTTAGTATGTGCATCAATTACCCTTACACCGGAAGCTTTGTTTTTCTTGTCATCGTAGATGACAGAATGCACAACCGAGTCCGTCCGCAGGGTGAGGTTCCCTGTTTTTTCCGCCCATGGAATGGTGGTTGAGTTTGAGCTGAAGTATCCACCAAATGGACAGCCCCGTTCGCATAGACTCCTTGCCTGGCATGGGTTGCGACCTTGCTGGATATGAATGGGGGCAGGCTGGGTCAGGTGTGCACATCGTCCCTGGATAACATAGCGATCTTTGTAATTCGCCATGATCTTTTGTTGTATTTCCTTTTCGACGCAGTTCATTTCCCAGGCAGGCAAAAATTCTCCGTCGGGCATGGTTTCCAGCCCATCTTTATTGCCGCTGATCCCCGCAAAAATTTCCACGTGTGAATACCAGGGGGCAATCTCATCATAGTTTACCGGCCATTCAACCGCAAACCCGTCCCTTCCGGGACCTGCAAAATCAAATTTACTCCAGCGTTGTGTTTGCCTGGCCCATAATAATGATTTACCACCTACCTGGTAGCCCCGTATCCAGTCAAAGGGCTTTTCCTGCACATAGGGGTGCTCCTTATCTTTTACAAAAAAATGGGCGGAAGTCTCATTAAAGGCATAACAACGGTTAACTATAGGGTTTTCTTTGACCACGCTCATGGGTAGCTGTTCCCTGTGTGGAAAATCCCAGGGATTTTTGGTCGCGGTGGGATAATCCTTAAGATGTACGACATTTCTTCCTCTTTCCAATAACAGGGTTTTCAGCCCATGATCGCACAATTCTTTGGCGGCCCATCCTCCACTGATACCCGAGCCAATGACAATGGCGTCATAGGATTTTTGCTTTTGGGCTTTATTGTTCAGCTTGAGGGTATCGCCTGGCATAATTTTAATTTTGACTGCATACGCGCAGGTTCTAAATATTCCTTTTCTTCAATTCATTTACTGCGTGGTCAGCTGCCCTTGCGGTAAAAGCCATGTAGGTCAGGGAAGGATTTTGGCAGGCAGTGGAGACCATAAATGCTCCGTCTGTGACAAAAACATTTTTGGCATCCCATACCTGGTTCCACTTATTAAGAACGGATGTCTTGGGATCTTTTCCCATCCGTGCAGATCCCATTTCATGAATGCCCCGTCCGAGATAAGGGTTGCTATCGCGGGAATGTACTTTTTTAACGCCTGCGGCCTCCAGCATCTCCTGGGCATCTGCCTTCATATCTTTTCGCATTTTCAATTCATTTTCTTTCAGCTCGCAATCAAAAGCAAGCACGTTCAGTCCCCACTTATCGGTCTTTGTTTTATCAAGGGTTATTTTATTTTCATGATAAGGCAATGTCTCGCCAAATCCGCCGATGGACATGGTCCATTGGCCAGGCTCAGACATAGCTTCCTTAAGTTCAGCGCCAATGGATAATTCCTCAGCTGAACGGCTGTAACCGCTGCGCCCGCCACCACCCTGATAACCAAAGCCCCGAAGGTATTCTCTTTTATCTCCAAAAAAGTTCCGGTAACGGGGAATATAAATGCCATTTGCGCGGCGACCGTAATAATATTTGTCTTCAAAACCTTCCACTGTTCCCGAGGCACCCACTCCAAGATGGTGATCCATTATATTGTGACCCAATTCACCGCTGCTGCTGCCCAGGCCGTCTGGCCAGATATCCGTAGCCGAATTCATCAGTATCCATGCCGAGTTCAGGGTAGAGGCGTTGAGGAATATAATCTTTGCATTATAGGTATAGGTCTTATTTGTTTCAGCATCCAGCACTTCCACGCCCGTGGCACGTTTGCTGTTCTTATCGTATAAAATTTTAGTCACGATTGACCATGGGCGCAAGGTCAGGTTTCTCGTTTTCCGCGCTGCCGGTAAAGTGGAGGATTGTGTACTGAAATAACCGCCAAAAGGACAACCCAAGGCACATTTATTCCTGAACTGGCATTGTTCCCTGCCCTCGTGGGGAGCAGTTATATGTGCAACCCTGCCAATAATCATTTTGCGCTGGCCTTTATAATGGTCTTTGATCCTTGCGGCTACATCCTTTTCAACACAGGTCATGTCCATTGCAGGAAGGAACTGGCTGTCCGGCAATTCGGGTAGGCCTTCCTTAGAGCCACTGATACCGGCAAATCTTTCCACATAATCATACCAGGGCTCAATATCTTTATAGCGGACCGGCCAATCCACGCCAATCCCGTCCCTTGCATTTTCCTCAAAATACAGATCGCTCCAGCGGTAGCTTTGCCGTCCCCACAGCAAAGAACGACCTCCCACGTGATAACCTCGGAACCAGTGNNCCAGTCAAACCTTTTATTAGGCGCTTCCGTGTAGGGGCAATCTTTGTCGCTGGCCCACCAATCGAGATTGGTTTCGCTCAATGGATAATCCCTTTTTAATACATGATAATCTTTGGTCATCTGCCGGGTGCGCCGGCCCCTGTGGGGAAAATCCCAGGCTTCTTTGGTAGCGCTTGGATAGTCCTTTATATGCACGATGTCTTTCCCCCGCTCAAGCATGATTGTTTTCAAACCCTTTTCGCATAGCTCTTTGGCAGCCCATCCTCCGCTGATACCAGAGCCGATTACAATCGCATCATATGTATTTTCAGCCATAACAAATTTTTTTTCCTACTCCATTAAAAAATACAAATTAAATATTTCCTTTTTTCAATTCCTCCACTGCGTGATCCGCCGCCCTTGCTGTAAAAGCCATATAAGTTAGTGAAGGATTCTGACAGGCGGCAGAGGTCAGCAAAGCCCCATCGGTAACAAATACATTCTTCGCATCCCAAACCTGGTTCCATTTATTGAGCACTGATGTCTTGGGGTCTTTTCCCATGCGTGCAGATCCCATTTCATGGATTCCCCTTCCCAGGTAGGGATTGCTATCGCCACCGAGTACATTTTTTACACCTGCAGCGGTGAGCATTTCCTTGGCGTCTTCCAGCATGTCTTTACGCATCTTCAATTCATTTTCCTTAATCTCGCAATCAAATGCCAGTACATTCAATCCCCATTTATCTTTTTTTGTTTTATCAAGGGTAATTTTATTTTCGTGATAGGGAAGTGTCTCACCAAAAGCACCCATACCCACACTCCATGTCCCAGGCTCTGTCAAAGCCTCCTTGTACTGGGCGCCGATGGAGTATTCTGCTACATCATGATTCCAGCTTTCTCTACCGGCGCCACCCTGGTAGCCGAAACCCCGCAAATAATCCCTTTTATCGCCAAAGAAATTGCGGTAGCGCGGAATATAGACGCCGTTTGCGCGCCGTCCATAATAATACTTATCGTCATAGCCCTCCACGGTTCCTCCGGCAAATACGCCCAGGTGATGATCCATAATGTTATGCCCCAGTTCCCCGCTGCTGCTCCCCAGGCCGTCCGGCCAGATATCAATCGCTGAATTCATTAATATCCATGCGCTGTTCAATGTAGAGGCATTTAAAAAAATTATTTTTGCTCGGTAGGTATAGGTCTGATTTGTTTCTGCATCCAGTACTTCAACTCCGGTAGCGCTTTTTTTATCCTTGTCATACAGGATTTTAGTGACGATTGACCAGGGCCGGAGGGTAAGATTTCCGGTTTTCCGGGCTGCGGGCAAGGTAACTGACTGGGTACTGAAATATCCACCAAAAGGGCAGCCATACCAGCATTTATCCCGGTACATGCATTGTCTTCCCTCCATCGGCACGGTGGCATGCGCACAACGGCCAATGATCATTTTGCGGTGGCCTTTATAATATTCCTTGATTCTCGCGGCAACATCCTTTTCAACACAATTCATTTCCATGGGGGGCAGAAAATGACTGTCGGGCAATTCAGGCAGGCCTTCTTTTGAACCGCTGACTCCTCCAATTTTTTCTACATATTCGTACCAGGGTTCAATTTCCTTGTACCGAACAGGCCAGTCTACCCCAATCCCGTCTCTTGCGTTTTCTTCAAAATACAGATCGCTCCAGCGATAGGTCTGTCTGCCCCAGAGCAGCGAGCGGCCCCCGACATGGTAACCACGGAACCAGTCAAAGCGTTTTACTTCCGTGTAGGGTGAATCCTTATCGCTGCACCACCAGTCCAGATTTCTTTCGTTCAGCGGATAGTCCCTTAGTAAAACGGGATAATTTTTTATCATCTCCTGAGTACGCTCCCCGCGATGAGGATAGTCCCAGGCTTCCTTACTTGCTTCTTTATAATCTTTGATATGTTCAATATCCTTACCCCTTTCAAGCATGATTGTTTTTAATCCCTTTTCACAAAGCTCTTTTGCAGCCCAGCCGCCGCTNNCATATACATTGTCTGCCATGATTTTCTTTTATTTAATTTGAGTGATTTCAATTTTTGCGGTTTCAAGGAAAATACTTTCTGTTCAGTATCTTAATCGAATGCATGCTGTTTTGCATTTTTTCAGACGTCACATATCAGGACGCCTTCTTTCAAAGAAGCTATTTTATCTTTCCCCGCGGGGATGAATTCCTGGGCGGTATAACCTATAAAC
>PLCH01000643.1 GCA_003135585.1 Chitinophagaceae bacterium | reverse complement strand
TATCGTTACGGAATAATCAAATTTGGGAGCTTCTTCAAAAAAACTTTCCCTGATATTCCCTGAAAGGATATAATTGGCGTTCTTAAATTTTATGGCAGCCCTTCGATAAGATTCAGGAAATTGTATTTCCAACCCCTACCTATGTTCCCAAACCTATACAAAAACATACTGAACGATACCTTTATAAGCATCCCGGTCTCTTAAAATAAAAAAAACAAATTTGTATAAGCCGACCCAGTGCCGTCTATATAGAATACCAAAGGCATCTTCATTTCCTTTGGATAAAAAACTAATGAGTTCCTGGTCTGTAGTATTGGCGGTCAATATACCAAGATTAGAAAACGAAGGTAAATAAAATTCATAACACGTAAAGTTCATTTCAAATTCGAATCCTGTCCTTATCTTACTCCTTTTTAAGGATTGATTAATTCCACTTTGAGCTGGAATGCATTGCAGCCACTACGAAGTCAATTGTCAAAATTAGAAAACTTCTTTTTGTAACAATCTTTTTCAACTTATCACTTAGGTCCGTCCGGTCTTCTAAAGGCCTTCACACGGCAGCAGGGTTAATACCCGAGAGTTCAGCGATGTCTTTTAAAGTTGTATTCCGGTTCCTTGGCTCATTATAATTATCAAAAATTATTCATTACAAAAGAAAATGATGCATTCAATGATTATCGTTAAAAGAAATAATTTTTTCCTTTGGATGCTATGGTACTGAATTATGTTGAAGCAATAGCGATGTTTCATTTAATGAAAGATAGCTGCCTTTTAACGCCTCTGTTATTTTCAATCTCAGCTGTCACTACATTTTTGCCAATCGTAAGAAATTTACCTGATTGAGACAAAAAAGATGAGCCATTATAAAATTCCTCTTTTTGAATTTTCCCATTTTTAAAATTTATAATGGCGCTGATATCATCAGCATTTAATTTTACGAGATNNGACTGGCTGCAACTAAATAATTACCTGAACTGCTTTGTAACTTCACTAAGGCTTTGGAATTGCCGGGAATGTAAATCCCGCTTTGAAGAATAGACAATGGGGTGAATCCACCGGCGCCATTACCTTTTAGCAACAAACCGTTGAATGCGTCGTATCGGCCCGTGCCGACCTCGGTGCCGTAGTCATTACCAATCATCAGTACATCAAGGTTTCCATCTTCATCAAAATCATCCACAACCATCCCATTTATAGTTGAGACCTGAGCTTCTTTTGCCAATGGTATCAATGCAAATTTACCGTCGCCATCATTTCGCAAATAACAGGACTGAAGCGTATTGGCTTGCAAACGCTGAGCGCCTTTACGTTGCGCTGCTGTCAGCATCTCATCCATCGTAGCGAGTGCAAAGGGTTTGTATGTAGCAAACTTTTTCTTTATACCGGGCAACTGTTTGGCAATATCGTCCCTGCCATGCGCGGGGAATTCTTTTTTCACACCATGCTGATCAGGCAAAAACAGGGACGGTATTGCTATATATCTGCCATTGTTATCAAAGTCCTTGGCTGTTATGTACACCGGATATTGGTCACTTGCCTTATATAAAGTGTTCAGGCCCACATTGCCTACAATATAATCCGTTCTGCCTGTATGCCTGAAATCACCCGCTGCTATTGAATTCCACCATCCAGTCTTATCACTGATACCAGAAGCAGAGGTAACGTTCTTGAATTTCCCATTTACATTTTTTAAAAAAGTAACAGGCATCCATTCGCCGACAACAATCAGATCTGTTTGCCCGTCGCCATCAAAATCAGTGAACAAAGCATCACAGATCATTCCGATTTTTTTTAAGTCAGGCGCCACTTCATCGGTTACATCGGTGAATTTGACATGATCTTTATCAGAATCATTTCTGAAGATGAAACTACTGACAGGCATCGGATATTTTGCCGGCACCACACGTCCTGATACAAACAAATCCATCTTCCCGTCATTATTGAAATCAAATGCCCTGACACATAGTTTGCTTGTATGATTAAGAGGCAACGCGGAAGGATCTGCGGTAAAATTTCCCTTACCATCGTTAATGTACAATCTATCCTGATACTCATTGCTGTCCGATGCAGCTTTGTAGCCCCCGCTGGCTATATATAAATCAGGCTTGCCGTCACCATTCGCATCAAAAAGCAATATGCCTTCATCTTTATAATAGTTTGTTTCATATTTTACATTGGGAAGCAAATCTTTTTGGATAAAACGCCCGTTTGCCTGTTGTAGGAATATATGAGCATGTTTATTTGCATTACCGCCTATAATTAAATCATCAAAGCCATTTCCATCAATATCGCCTACCGACAGCGCAGGACAATATTCTGAGAGCTTATGCGGCAATAAAGTCTGAATATTGAAATCGATTTGATCATAATCCCAGTGCTTGTAATTTATTCCTATTGCACGCGTAACTTCTTTAAACAACGCATTGGCAGCAACTGCAGGTTGTTCATACGAATAATTATCTTTTGCATCTACTATATTAACAGTAAGGACCTGGTTAGCTTTTACATTTTTTATTGTTTGTTTTTTCCCATTGTTCCATTTGATCACAACCGAGTCAATCCCGCTTATTTTTCCCAAACCAAAATGCGCAACGCATTGCATGGTTGATAAATAACCCCTGTAAGGGTTGTTTTCATAAACCTGTTGTTTACCATGATCATAATGAATACTTGCAATAGCTCCGAGCCCATTGATATTTTGTTTGTCGCCTTTGAATTTAATTTGAAGGAAATGTGCTGCAGTATCTTTTTTCCTGGCCGTATTCCTGTATAAAAACGTTTCATCATTAATATTATTGATAACCATATCCATTGCACCGTCATTGTCAAAATCCGCATAGGCAGCGCCGTTAGAAAACGTGGGCACTGTCAGCCCCCAATCCTTGGTTTCATCGGTAAAAGTAAGATCGCCTTTATTTTTGAAAGCATAGTTATGCAGTTTTACCTGTGGAATCTGTTGAAGCATTTCCCTTTGACTTACCAGCCCGGTCGCTTTTTGGCGATAAGCAATAAAATCGTGGTCCGACACGTCGCGGGGAAAACCATTGGTAACAATCAGATCCCTGTAGCTGTCGTTATCGAAGTCAGCTATCAAAGGAGCCCAGCTCCAATCGGTTTGAGATATCCCGCTCATAAAACCGATTTCGCTGAAAGCAGTAATTCCGATAGAATCATTTTCCTTAACACTTGGCCCCTGGTTCAACTGCAATGTATTCCTCACATATTGATATTCATATCCATACAAATCAAAATTCTGGTAAGTGTTGGTGTTAAGAGCTCCTGACATCATTTTCTTTCGATAATTATCTTCAGGATTCATATCAAGTTCCACCACATCGGGCAAGCCATCGTTATTAATGTCTACGACATCCTGCCCCATCGAATTGAAAGAGGTATGCTTAAAATAATCATTCACGCGATTTGTAAAGGTGCCATCGTGATTGTTGATGTAAAGAAGATTGTTTGACAAAAAGTCGTCTGAAACATAGATGTCTTTCCATCCATCATTATTGATATCACAAATGGACGCGGCATGGCCATATCCTTCAAATATTATTCCTGCCTCGTCAGAAACATCATGAAATACGGGATGTCCCAGATGGGGATCCATGTCATTACGATATAACCTGCCTCTGTTTGGAGCAGCAGTCTGGTCATTACGATGTATAAAAACTGAGGAGTTATATCCGTTAGAAGCTTCATTCACGGTAAGATACATATCAAGATCGCCATCATTGTCATAATCAAAAAAACTTGCCATGGTAGATTGTACGTGAATATCCAGTCCATATTCTGAAGCCATATCCCTAAAATGCGGAATTCCGTCTTTATCTATTCCCTGATTAACATATAAAATATTCCGCCTCCTGAGAGAGTCTTTGTAAATGGTGTTACAAATATAAATATCCATCAGCCCGTCATTATTAATATCAACTATGGATACGCCTCTTGCCCACCTTCCCATCCCTTCCACGCCGGCTTTCTCTGTTATATCCTCAAATTGAAAATTGCCTTTGTTAAGGTATA
>PLCH01000016.1 GCA_003135585.1 Chitinophagaceae bacterium | reverse complement strand
AATCATATCTGCCCCCAACAGGTCGAGAATGAGGATTCGTTCTGTTTATGAAGATATTTTGTCCAGGCTTAATTCTATTGCGGGAAAGCACTCATTTTGTGCCTGCTTCAAGCTCCGGGTTCGCGATCCTTTATGACCTGTTGTCGCAAGTGATACTGGTATTTATCGATTTTAAAAATCAACTGCATTATCCGATTCAGATATAAGTAAATGAAAAACCCAATTCATTGATAAAGAGCCACAGGTGTTAATGTGATTTCAAAAAAATAAAAATGGAAAAGTTTTCACAAAAAATATCAAATAACTAATGTTAGCAATCATTATGTCCTCCGGTTACAATTAAAGAGCCTGATTCAAACCGACAGAAAATAGTTTGGACGAAAATAAACCAGCCCTTTGACGAGATTTGTGTCCGCGATAAGGTAAGATGAAAACTTCCCATCCAAATTTTATAGATACAAATCACAGTCAGCGATTTGTTGATGATTTTCCCATTCTATTGAAATAATGAGGCATGATGAGGTAATGATGTGGTAAAACAAGGCTTTGAGATAAGGTATTTTTATATGATGTACTTGAGATGCGGCAAGAAAATGTTTGATTAAAATGATCAACAGTAATTTTATCCTATACAAAGTGTTGATAAGGTTAGCACCCGTGAAGTTTTTTTCCGGTAAAGGATCAAGAAAGATGGAAAAATGATTAATAATAATTGCACAAGTAAAAATCAATGATTGTCTTTCTAAATATCTCTCAGTTTTAATGGTGAAAGCAAGTATAACAGGGCAATTTCTATTGCCCTGTTTTTGGCATCCCAAAGGGAAAATTAGGTGAAACGAATTACGGTTTGCCAGAATGCTCAATCGGGATCTGTCAAGATTCATTATATTTAGGCAAAAGTTTTAGAGATGGAGTTTTAATTGAAGTATAAATCAATAATTTAGAACCCTTNNTCGTGTTGCTTTTCGTAAATTATATAATTATTAAAAAAAAATGGACAGACGTTCAGTGATCAAGTCCTCATTAGCTGTCACGGCAGGCATTATCTTATTGGCATCCTGCTTGCAAGAAAAAAAAAGGTTCACTATCGCTTTGAAGAACTTTAATATTTCCGGAGATCAGGAATCTCTCCTTGCCGATCTTTCAGAGGCGCGAATCCCAAAAACATCCAGTATTGGGGCGAAAGATATTTCATCCCATCTGTTTGTATTAATGATGGTGGATGATTGTTATAATCCGGATGAACAGAAGAAATTTGTGACAGGCCTCCTCCAATTTGAATCCATGGCTAAAGCCAAATTTGGGAGCTCCTTCACAAAGTGCACACAGCTACAAAAAGAGGAGTTACTAAAGGCAATGGAAAGCAAGACCGGCATACCGGAAGAGGCGGTATCCTTTTATAATTCAATGAAAAGATTGACTATTCAAAGTTTTACCTCTTCACAATTCTTTCTCACGAAAGTCCATTTGTATGAACAGGTGCCAGCAAGATTTCATGGCTGCGTTCCTATACCAAAATCGAGCTAACGTTTAAAATTATTAATTATCATGGGTGATACTTTGGAAAGCCGGACTTTTGACGCGATTGTGATTGGGTCTGGCATGAGCGGCGGGTGGGCAGCAAAGGAACTTTGCGAAAAAGGCCTAAAGACCTTGGTGCTGGAAAGAGGCAGGGATGTGAAGCACCTCAAAGATTATCCTACTACCAATATGTATCCCTGGGAATTCAAACATCGCGGGCAAGTGCCTTACGAAATTCAAATGGCAAACCCCGTAGTTAGCAGGTGCTATGCATTTCGGGAGGATGCAATGCATTTTTTTGTGAAAGATAATGACCATCCTTACGTACAGGAGAAACCATTTGACTGGATACGGGGCTATCAGGTGGGAGGCAAATCGATTATGTGGGCAAGGCAAACGCAGCGATGGAGCGACTTTGATTTTGAAGGACCGCTTAGGGATGGCTTTGCGGTTGACTGGCCCATTCGATATAAAGACATTGCTCCTTGGTACAGTTATGTGGAAAAATTTGCAGGCATATCCGGTAATAAAGACGGGCTGCCTAATCTGCCGGATGGGGAATTTCTACCTCCCATGGAACTAAGCTGTGTGGAAAGTTATTTTAAAGATTTTGTTGCAAAAAAATATAAGGATCGTCATGTCATTTATGCACGTTGCGCTCACCTCACGGAACCTCAGCCTATACACCTGGAGCAGGGCAGAGGCCAATGCCAAAAAAGAAATCTCTGTCAGCGTGGTTGCCCATTTGGTGGTTATTATAATACCAACTCGACCACCATACCTTTTGCCCAAAAAACAGGCAATATGACTTTGCGCCCTTTTTCTGTTGTGCATTCGGTTATATACGACGATAAAAAAGGAAAGGCAACTGGCGTACGAGTAATTGATTCCAAAACAAAAGAAACCATTGATTATTTTGCTAGAGTTATTTTTGTGAATGCAGCATCATTCAACAGCAATCTCATTTTGCTAAACTCAATTTCCAGCCGGTTTCCCAATGGCCTTGGCAATGATAATGGATTATTGGGAAAATTTGTTGCATTCCACAATTACCGTGCTCGCATAAGTGCCAGTTATGATGGGTTCAAAGAATTCAGGACGGATGGCCGCCGCCCGACCAGCGCATATATCCCGCGTTTCAGGAATCTCTTCAAACAGGAGACTAATTTCCTCAGAGGCTATGCTGCTACTTTTTCAGGCGGCAGGAGCCCGAAGCCAACTGACACTCATGGTCTATTTGGAGAAAGTCTGAAAAATAGATTGTCAGGTACTCAGGAATTAGGCCCCTGGTTCGTCGGTTCGCAGATGATGGGCGAGACAATTCCAAAAGAAATAAATCACCTGGTCCTTGACACTGATAAAAAAGATGAGTGGGGCATACCCCTTTTGAAAATATCTATCGGCTATGATGATAACGAGGATAAGATGATAAAAGATTTTTTTGATCAGATGACTGAGATGTTCGCCGATGCAGGATTTAAAGACATCAAGACATCTGACTCCAAGCAGGCGCCGGGATTAGATATTCATGAAATGGGAGGAATAAGGATGGGACATGACCCCAAAACTTCATTGTTGAATAAATGGAATCAACTGCATTCCTGCCAGAATGTATTCGTTACTGACGGATCCTCAATGACTTCCACATCCACGCAAAATCCTTCGCTTACTTATATGGCTTTCACAGCGAGAGCAGCTGATTATGCGGTGTCAAAAATAAAAAGGAATGAATTATGAAAAGGCCTTAATGATGAGGAGGTGAAAATGTAATTCACCGGGATCCTCAAACGAGCCTCAGGATTCGGTCAGCGAAACATATCCTAAAGATAGCCCAGTTTGACAATTTGCGAAGTGCGCAATACAACGTGTCTATTTCAGGCTCAGCATATCAATCACGAAACGGTATTTCACATCGTTTTTTAGCATCCGCTCATAGGCCTCATTGATGTATTGCATGGATATAACTTCCACATCGGCAATTATATTCTTGTTAGCGCAAAAATCAAGCATCTCCTGGGTTTCCACAGTTCCGCCTATCATGGAGCCGATGATGCAGCGACGGTTCTTAATTAGTTCAAAAGGGTTCACTTTCGGATCGTCTTTCGGCAGCCCCACTATCAGCAATTTGCCCGTAACGCCAAGAAGCTTTAAGTAAATCTCATAATCATGGTTGCCGCTCACGGCATCCAGGACAACATCAAAATGACTTTCTAGTTTTTTCATCGAAGTAGCATCATTGCTTAGGACAAAATGATGCGCGCCTAGCTTTCTTGCGTCTTTTTCTTTTGATGGAGATGTGCTTAGCATAGTAACTTCTGCGCCCAAAGCCACAGCAAATTTAACAGCCATATGCCCGAGGCCGCCCAGCCCTGCCACTGCCACCTGATTGCCCGGGTTTACATTAGCATGTTTTAACGGAGAATAAGTGGTGATACCCGCGCATAATAAGGGTGCTACTCCTGCGGGGTCCAGCTTTTTGGAAACATGGTATACCCATCTTTCATCGCAGACAATCTGTGTGCTATAGCCCCCTTGTGCCA
>PLCH01000231.1 GCA_003135585.1 Chitinophagaceae bacterium | reverse complement strand
AGTTATATAAAGGGGCGAAATAATAACATTTTTAGCGCATTGTGCGGCTAATATTTGCCTGGGTATCACGACGGCTTTCTGACCTTCAAATCCGTCTTTTTTTCTATTGGAAGCAATCTCCATACATAAATATAATAAAGAAAATGGAATGAATATCCCGGGCAATGTTAGTAAAATAATCCATCCTATTCAATAAATCGTCCATTCACTTTATTTTTTTTACGTTTAAGTTTGATGAAGAATAACTGGTTTATTANNCCAGTGAATGTAGTTACCTGCTATCATTGATTCGCTTATCAAAAAATAATTGCTAAAACCAACTAAAGCTGCCGTTATGAAAAAATGCATGGCTCCTTCCTGTATACGTAACCTGCATTCATTAAAGTATTCGCCTGCGCTGGTCTTCAAAAAATTTATTTTTTTAGTATTTGTCTTATTTCAGGCTGTTATAGTATCAGCACAAAATAAATTTCATATTTCGGGCGTCGTTACAAACGAGAATGGCTTGCCACTGGCTGACTGCAGCATTATTGAAAAAGGTAATACGGTAGGAACCAAAACGGATTCCAAAGGTCTGTTCTCGATGGACGTTTCCACCTCAAAATCTGTATTAGTGATATCCTATATCGGATATCAGGCCCGCGAAATTCCTGTGGGTAAAACAACAACATTCAGCATTAAACTAACATTAACCAATGCTTCATTGGCAGACGTGGTCGTTGTTGGCTATGGAACGCAAAAAAGAACTTCTGTTGTTGCGGCAGTCTCTACTATAAATGGAGATGAAATTGCTGCAGTTCCTGTCGCCGATTTAAGTAACAGTCTTGGTGGTCGCGCTGCGGGTATTATTTTCACACAAGGCAGCGGTGAGCCGGGTTATGATGGATCTAATATTTTAATCCGGGGCATCAGTACGACGGGTAATACGCAGCCCTTGGTGATAGTAGATGGGATACCCAGGAATTTTACACAATTGGACCCGAATAGTATTGCTTCCATCAGTATTTTAAAGGACGCTGCTGCGGTAGCTCCTTATNNATGCAGGATGGCAGAATCCGACGGTATTGACAAAATTTGTGAATGCTTATCAGTATGCGTCCTTGTTCAATGCTGCAGATGATAATGAAGGCGCTCCGCATGCCTATTCAGGTTATGCTTTGCAAAAGTACAAGGATCACAGTGAGCCTGATTTGTACCCGGATCATAATGTATTAAGGGAATTGACGAACCGTAATACTTTGTTGACAAGTAATAATCTTGAACTTTCGGGTGGTGAAGAAAGAATCAGATTCTATGCCGGTATTGGGTACTTGTCCCAGCAGGGATTATGGGGACCCACTCACTATAACCGGTACAACCTGACTGCTAACCTGGAAGCAGATGCAACCAAAACCACAAAGGTCAGCGTTTCCATTAATGGCCGGGTTGAAGACCGGCATTTCCCGGGTGTTTCCGCATCCAGTATATTTTATCAGGCATTCCGGACACCAGCAAACGCACCGTTGACTTTTAGCAACGGGCTTCCGGGGAGTTATATTGGCAGATCTGCTTATGGCAATATTTTTGGAAGTGGAACTACCCAAACTACCGGTTACACTTTGCTGAACCAGGTTTCTATAGAACAACAATTACCTTTCATCAAAGGTTTGAGCATAAAAGGATTGGTAGCCTACGATTTTAATCCTGTAAATGCACAAAACCCCAATGATCCTTCCCAACCCATCATAACTTTTAGCAGAACATGGCTTACACCCATCCTTTTTTACACTTATGATTCTGCAACCAAGACCTACCCTCTGGCTGGTAATGACGGTCCTGCAAAACCGCAATATGCTGAGGAATACGATCAAACCCAGGCATTTACCTATCAGGGCTATATAAATTATCACAATAATTTTGGAAAAAGTGAGGTATCCGGGCTGGTCGTGCTNNCGTAAATTATAATATTAACGTTCCGGAATTGAATGATGGAAGCGCAAATTCGACGGATATCAGTAATTATGGATATTCTTCGGAGTCAAAACAAAAATCGGCAGTTTACAGGGTTACTTATGGATACGCAGGAAAATATCTGATAGAAGCCTCAGGTAGGTATGATGGCAATTATTATTTTGCACCAGGCCACAGATTTGGTTNNGGTTTCTTTCCCTCATTCGCCATAGGTTGGCGATTATCCGAGGAAAAATTCATAAAGAATAATTATACCTGGATAAACAACCTTAAAATAAGAGGTTCTTATGGTGAATCCGGTGCATTGGCTGGTTCCCCATTTCAGTATTTAAGCTCTTATAACCTGATTGGCAATGCTTCCATTCTCAATAATACGGCAACCCAGGGATTGATGGAAAGTTCACAAGCCAATTCAAATATTACCTGGGAGCGGGCAAAAAAAGAAGACATTGGGTTGGAAGCAAATTTATGGAACGGCCTTTTGACTGCAGAGATGGATTATTTCTATGAAAAAAGAACAGATATGCTGTTTGCCCCAACCGTCACAGTACCTGCTGAATATGGTGTTGGATTGTCTCAGGTAAATTCAGGAGCGATGAGTAACCGTGGCTTTGAGGTAACTCTTGGCACTTCTCACCGATTTTCAAAAGATTTGACTGTTGGTCTGAATGTGAACTACACTTTTGCAAGGAATAAATTGTTGCAGGTATTTGAAACGGCTGCAACTTACAATAACCCCAACCGTCGCATAACTGGGAGGCCTCTGAATACGCAATTTGGGTATAAGGCAATAGGCTATTTTACCGCTACTGATTTTGATGCGAGTGGAAATTTGCTTGCAAGTGAAGGTATACCACCTTGGGGAACCGTGAAGCCAGGTGATATCAAATATTCCAACATATCAGGGCTAACTGGAAAACCTGACAGTCAAATCAATCCGGATGATCAGGTTCCTATCGGGCATCCTTCCACACCTGAAATTATTTACGGATTTGCACCAAGCATAAGTTATAAGGGATTTGACCTGACCCTATTATTTCAAGGAGCCGGCAGCCGGGATTTTTACCAAGCTGTATATGCATTTGATAATTCTTCCTCTGCAACAATTGATGCACTCAATTATTGGGCTCCGACTAATCTAAATGCAATATATCCGAGGATTACTACGCAACCAACAAGCAACAATACACAACCCTCTTCCTGGTGGATTAGAAACGGAGCCTATATAAGATTAAAGACAGGTCAATTGGGGTATACAATACCATCACGTGTAATGAGACATATTAAGATACAATCTGCGCGATTCTTCCTTTCCGGGCAAAATTTACTGACCTGGAGCCATATTAAAAATTTTGATCCTGAAATCAGCAGTGGGACCGGACAATATTATCCCCAACAAAAAGTAGTATCCATTGGCCTTAGTGTAAGTTTTTAAATATGATTTTAAATCAAAAATGATGAATCAGAAAAATATAAAAAAAACCTCCCTTTATATTGTGATATTTCTCATCATGATGGGAAATTATTCCTGTAAAAAATCCCTTGACGAAACTCTTAATGTAATTCCTCATGACAGGTTAACGGACGCGTCAGTTTGGTCCAGTACATCAACAGCGGATGTTTTTCTAAATGCGATTTATGGAAATCTCCCGGATGGTAATAATTGGTACGACCCTTTTGATAACTGGTCCGATAATTCTATTTGCGGATATAATTGGGTAGTGTCAAGAACAGAGGCACTACAGGCAATTTATACACCGGCCACTATGAATTTCGATCAGATGCCTTATACCTGGGGCACCTTATATTCCAATGTCAGGGCATGTAATGTATTCATCAAAAATGTTTCCGCTTCCGTGTTGGATACCGGGTATAAAAGGCTGAGACTGGCAGAGGCCAGGTTTTTGAGAGCCTATTTTTACCAGGAGTTATGGATGGTTTACGGAGGAGTGCCGATCCTAACGGATCCGTTGAACATATCCGTACAGGGAGACAGCATTTTTAAGGCAAGAAATACGGCTGCTGAAACCTTTACATTCATTACTATGGAGCTCGCATCAATCGCGAATGATTTACCTGTAACAGCCGCTGAATCGGGCAGGGCGACGATGGGTGCCGCACTTACCCTGAAAGGCTGGGTTGAGTTATTTGATCATCAGTATTCAGTCGCAGCCGCTACCAATCAACAGGTGATAAGTATGGGCGTTTATTCTCTTTTTACCGATTTTGGAAGTTTATTTTTGCCTGCCAATAATACCAATCCTGAAGGAATATTTTACAGGGAGTATATACCCAGGGTATTAGGCGGGCGTTGTGATTCATATGACGGTGCCACGTTTACAGCCGGAGGAGTGGAGACAAGTTGGGGAGGAGTGAATCCTACCCAGGAACTGGTGGATGATTATGCCATGGACAATGGATTGATTATAACAGATCCTGCCTCAAGTTATAATCCCCAGAATCCCTATGTTCATCGGGAACAGCGTTTTTATGAATCCATAGTATATGACGGATCATTCTGGTATAACGATACGATTTTCACCAGGCAAGGAATAGGAAGTCCCAACGAGATTGATCTATCTGATCATAATGATGCTGGTCAAACGGGATACTACCAGCGTAAAGGCTTAAATGATAAGATTACCCTGGGAGCCGATAATTGGAATAGTGGCAGCAGTGGTCAAAACTATTACTATTTTCGTTATGCTGATGTGTTATTGAACTATGCTGAAGCGCAAAATGAATCAGTTGGCCCGGATGCTACGGTTTATAATTCCATTAACCAAATCAGGGCCAGGGTGCAATTACCGGCATTGCCTGCGGGCTTAAGCCAGGACGCAATGCGTACTGCCATCCGCAGGGAACGAAGGGTAGAACTGGCCTTTGAAGGAAAACGCTATTGGGATCTAATCCGGTGGAATATTGCGCATATCAATCTGAACCAGCAATTGCATGGCATTAGCATTATAGGCACCAGTGGGGTATTGACCTATGCTCCGGTAACTACTCCGGGAGGTAACCGCCAATTCGATGCGACAAAGAACTACCTGTTCCCCATACCACAAAGCGCAATAGATCAAAATAAAAATTTGAAACAAAATCCGGGGTACTGATCTTATTCAAGAATTATGAAAACTGAAGTTTGCCTTTCTTTCGTATGAAAGAGGGGAAGCTTCCCATGAATTATCAAACTTATTCCCTTCACAGGGATTACTTGCGAATCTTAATCTCACTTTCGTTAGAGTCTCAAATTGTAAATGTGTTTACCCCTGAAAAGAAATAATTCTATTTAAAGCTCAAAAAAAGAATTAATAATGATGAACAGAAGAAATTTTTTTTATTGGTCTTTAATGTTGTTACTGATTTTCTGTATTAATATTTTAATAGCCCAGGATGTAAATAAAAATAAACAACAGCATTTTGTTAACAGTCTTGACATTTCAGGTGTATGGAGTTTTGGGATTGATTCCCTGGATAAAGGCATAGAGGAGTCATGGTTCAATAAAAAGCTCATAGATAAAATAAAACTACCCGGATCAATGACTACCAATGGTAAAGGAAATGATATCACCGCTGATACCAAATGGACGGGTAATTTTTGGAACCCGGTTTGGTTTACGGATACTGCGTATGCCAAATACAGGCAACCCGGAAATATAAAAGTTTCGTTCTGGTTGCAACCACTTAAATATTATGTAGGAGTGGCATGGTACCAGAAAAAAGTTAACATTCCTGCTGGATGGAAGGAAAAGTATGTGGAATTATTCCTCGAACGCTGTCATTGGGAAACGACTTTATGGATTGATGAGCATAAGGTGGGCATGCAAAATTCGCTGGGAGCGCCACATAGATACCAATTGGATAAACTCTTGGCGCCGGGAATGCATACTATTACCCTGCGCATAGATAACCGGGTAAAAGAAATCAATCCGGGATTAGATGCTCACAGCATTACGCNNCAAGATGATGCTTATCAGCAGGCCTGCCGTCTATTTTTCTGATCTGCAGTTATTTCCTGACTTAGATAAAAAAAATGTTCATGTGAGGCTGGTAATAAATAACATTACCGGCAAGGAAATAAATGAAAAGCTTAGTTTATCAGTATCTGGTTTCAATATATCGTCTGCTACTGCGTTGCCTCTGGTCAGTAAAAGTATTGATTTAAAGAATGATTCCGCAATTGTAGAAATCAATTATCCCATGGGTTCCAATCCCTTTTTATGGGACGAATTTCATCCAAACCTTTATTCATTACATGTTTCATTGAAAAGTAAATACGGAACGGATTCGGAGAAAATCAGTTTTGGAATGCGCAAATTTGTTGCGGATAAAAAACAATTTAATATCAATGGAAGGCCTGTTTTTTTAAGAGGAACACTGGAATGCGCGATATTTCCAAAAACAGGATTTCCTTCCTTGGATATAGATGCTTGGTTGCGTATTTTTCGCATCTGTCATTCTTATGGTTTAAATCATATCCGCTTTCATTCCTGGTGCCCTCCTGAAGCAGCATTCGATGCAGCCGATCGTCTGGGATTTTATCTTTCTATAGAATGTTCGGCATGGGCCACTGTCGGTGATGTCAAACCGATTGATCAATTCATTTATGATGAAAGCAACCGCATCGTTACAAATTTTGGTAATCATCCATCGTTTTGTATGATGACTTACGGCAACGAGCCTGGTGGTGATCATCTAGTCAAATTTCTCACTGGTTTTGTCAAATATTGGAAAGCAAAAGACAATCGCCGTTTATATACAACAGCATCCGGCTGGCCCATTGTTGCTGAAAACGATTACAATGTTTCACCAGATCCAAGAATTCAGCACTGGGGTGAAGGCCTCATGAGTATCATTAATGCCAAGCCTCCTAGTACCAATTATGATTGGTCTGATACAATAAAAAAATGGTCCCAGCCCACTGTGAGTCATGAAATTGGACAGTGGTGTGTGTACCCGGATTTTAAAGAAATTCCTGAATATTCAGGCATATTAAAGCCTAAAAATTTTGAAATATTCCGGGATAAATTAACAGAACATGGTATGGCTAATCTTGCAGATAGCTTTTTGTTTGCCTCGGGTAAGTTACAGTTGCTTTGTTATAAGGCAGATATAGAAGCTGCATTAAGAACAAAGGATTTTGGCGGATTTCAATTACTTGACC
This sequence comes from Chitinophagaceae bacterium, assembly GCA_003135585.1. Classification (GTDB taxonomy): domain Bacteria; phylum Bacteroidota; class Bacteroidia; order Chitinophagales; family Chitinophagaceae; genus Puia. Next base: position 4,844 of record PLCH01000231.1, on the reverse strand, counting down.
TGCATGATTTTCCCGGACAGGGAACCGCACTCATAGGTGTATTAAATCCTTTCTGGAATGAAAAGGGTTATGTTACAGGAAAAGAATACAGCCATTTTTGTAATTCAACAGTTCCCTTGGTTCGGCTTTCTAAAATGATTTACAACAATAAGGAAGAATTGAATGTACCCGTTGAAATTGCACATTTTGGAGAAAAGACCTTAAAAAATGTTATACCACTGTGGGCCATAAAAGATATTTCAGGTAAAATACTATTTAGCGGTAAATTATCAAAAGTAAATATCCCCCTGGGTAATTGTTTTAAGCTTGGAGAAATCAGGCAGTCACTGGCCCCGGTAAAAGAACCTGTGAAACTTATTCTTACTGTATCGGTGAACAATTATGAAAATTCATGGGATATTTTTATTTATCCCGATAGTTTGCAACCGATAAAAGAAGATGTCTATGTAACCCAACAATTTGATGAAGCTGCACTGAATATCCTCAAGAAAGGAGGCAAAGTATTGCTTACTGTTAAGCACGGATCAGTTAAAGCAGAAAAAGGAGGAAGTATAGCTGTAGGATTTTCTAGTATTTTCTGGAATACCGTCTGGACAGAGAATCAGCCACCACACACCCTTGGCATTCTATGCAATCCAAAGCATGCTGCCCTGCAGGCATTCCCAACTGAATACTATAGTAATTGGCAATGGAGAGATGCCATGAGTCATTGCAATGCAATCCGTTTGGATGCAATATCTCCAACAATTAAACCTATTGTAAGAGTAATAGATGATTGGTTCACCGCACGTCCTTTGGCATTAATTTTTGAATGCAAAGTTGCTTCGGGCAAGCTGCTTATTTCGGGAATAGATTTGCTTTCAGATCAGGAAAATAGACCCGAAGCAAAACAATTATTATACAGTTTGAGAAAATATATGGCGGGTAATCAATTTAATCCAGCAGAAGATATTTCCATTGAAAATATTAAAGCATTATTTGAACAATCAACGAATTGAGACAAGCAATTGTAAGTATCAAGGTCGAGGTTTGGAAACAAGAGATGATTATCCGGAAGAAAATGTTACAGTTCATTTAAAGAAGCTATTGCCAAATAGAAGGATTACGAATATATATACAGGATAAAAGAAATCATAAAATATTATTGCCAATCAGCAAAGGGACTATAATTTAATGAAGACAATACGACTAAAGTAAGCTGATATCAGATATGAGCGACAAGAAAGATTAATGGTTTAAGCAGAGTAGTTATTCAGTATAATTGAATCAATTGCTCACACAGGGAGCGTTTCTATGCTCCCCCTTTATAGACTTCTTCAATTTATGAGATAAATCTTTGCTGGAAACCGACATTTTTGAATTGTAATAAACGTCACTTTTCTGCTTATGAAAAGAACATATACACCAACACTACCTCGACCCGGCTTTAGAGGTACATGATTTGAGCCATTCATCCAGTTTAAATGATAATCAGTTTCTTTAAATCACGGAAAGCTTATCTAGCTTTAAGACAAAGCGAACAACATTTCAGGTCTTTATTAGAAAATGTTCCGGGCGCTGTTTATGAGTATATATTTAGAAAGGATGGAAATATGGGTTTTAAGTGGCTCAGCCCTTCAATTGAAAAAATATTTGGTATCTCACCAGAAATATTCATGAAGTCTTTAGATTTCATACATCCTGATGATAAGGAACCTCTACTGAGAGCATACAAATTTTCCCAAGAAACCAAAAAGCCTTTCTATTTTGAGGGTCGAATAATTACTCCTGATGGAAAATTAAAATGGTATTCCGCTTCCTCTTCTTTTTCATATTCCACTGCTGATGGTTCCAATGTTTTTACTGGTATTTTGCTTGATGTTACGGAGAGAAAAAAAGCCGAAGAAGATACCTCAAAAAAAGAAAGCCGCTTCCGCTTAATGCTTCAGAAAATGGGAGAGTACGCATGGGAGCATGATTTTTTAGAAGACGAAACTATTTTCTCGGAAAAAATATATGAATTGATAGGCAATACTGCTGGCGATCTAAAAAATAATATTAAGATTTGGTGGAATTGCATTCACCCGGATGATAAATGGATGGTGCTTGAAAATAATAAAAAATATAAGACAGGTCAATTGGAATGTCATTCGTTAGAGTACCGGATTTATCACAGCAACGGTAGTCCTAAATGGGTGTTGGACAGAGGAATGGTAGTTGAAAGAACTGGAAATGGGTTAGCAGCCAAGATTTTTGGGACGTTTTTAGATATTACAAAGGAAAAAGAACTGCAAGAACGTTTATTAACACAAGAGCGAGAAAAAAAGAAAGAAATTATGCAAGCGGTGATCGAAGCTCAGGAAAGAGAGCGCGAAGAAATTGCCCACGAATTAAATGACAATATTAACCAAAACTTGTCCTATTGTAATCTCAAGCTGAATGAGGCATTGGATAATAAGATAAACTACAAGGAGGTATTAAGGAATGTTTTGGAAAACATAAATCAAGTTATTAATGAAGTTAGAAGTATTTGCTATGGCCTAAATAACTCAACATTACAATTAATTGGTTTACACGAGGCAGTAAATGATCTGGTATATAGAGTTAATTTAACAGGGAAAATTAAAATTGGGATAAATACAAATGATTCCGAGTTGGCAAAAAAAATTGATCATGGGGTTTCCCTTACTTTATTTCGAATAATTCAAGAACAGATAGCTAATATTTTAAAACATGCAGAGGCTTCCACAGCTGATATTCGATTGGCCATTACTGAGGAAGAAATATCCGTGACTATAAACGATAATGGAAAAGGATTCGATCCAAATATTGCAAAAAAAGGACTTGGCCTTATAAATATTATTAACCGGGTTGAGCATTTTAATGGCTCGATTTCGCTGGATACGAAACCAGGAAAAGGCTGTAGTCTCAAAGCCACAATACCATTCATTGCTGTAGAAAGAAACCTTTAATCAGGTGTAATGATCACCATTTGATCCTACAATTATTATTGCTTTATCGTATTGCTCTTTTCAGTAGGTATAATTGACCAATGCGCATTTTGAAACTGCCAGCCTTGAGAAGTTTGATGGGCAATTCCTGTAAAATATCCATCCGATGCTGTTTTTCTTCCGGCAAAATCCGTAATATCCTCATGAAAAATTGCTGCAACACCTGCTATCTTGCCGGTGAATGGATCAATTCTGACGTGATTCCAACTCAATTCAATTTTACTTACGCTTTTCGCATAGGTATTCTTTAGGAAGTTTGCTAATGAATCATTATTGGTAAATGCCAGTTGACCTTCCGATGCCATATAGAAGTCGGGCGAATTTTCAAAGTATCGAAGCCATGCGATAGGCCCTTCATGTGAAATTGCTTTAGCAATTGAATCAACCATTAGTTGAACACTATCCATAACAATAGACCGCTGCGCAGCTGTTAAGGAATCCGTATTATTGTGGCAAGAGCTAATAAGAAGAATTAAACCAACTAATCCAAATAATTTTATCCTTGGTAATGCTGTTCTCATTTTTTTATTTTTTCAATTATGTCAATAGTCAAACCAAATGGGGATGTATCGAACACAATAGTTATTTAGCAAATAAACCCCAATTTTTTAATGACCTTCAAAAAAATAAGGATTGTTGCCCTGACACTTTTATTTTGCATTTTATTGCTGTCAACAACGCTGGCTGCTCAGGGTAAGGCCTGGTGGCCATAAATATCTCTTATATTTTTGATTTTACAATTCTCACTTCAGGATATTGTATTGCCAAACTATCAATTTTAGTTGTTGACTGATTTTTTAAATATACATCAAAAAAAGTACGGACGCAACCAGCGGCAACCTCCAATCCACGCCTATTGCCAATTGAACCAGTTGCACCAGATAGGCGAGAAATGAATTTTTCATTTATCAGGGCGATATCACTGAAATTAAAATGTTTGGCCCCATCCAAGGAAATCCAAACATGGCTTTTAAGTGAGGAATTGTAAATGTTTTCAATTTCTGATTTAATTTCAAGTACGTCAGGATCTGGTTCTCCTGAGGGACCACTCAATAAGAACATAAATGGCTTTTTGAGACCTGTTTGAATAACTGGTCCGAATGGCCTACCATCCATATCAATGCCCGCTTTACATCTTATATCATCATAACAAAACTGTGCAGATGTCGCTCCCCCGAAAGAGTGACCGTAAATACCAACTGTATGAGTATCTAGCCTTCCGAAAAACCGGTTTGAAGAATCAATCGTGTTGAGTTGTTCAAGTTTATTAAGTATAAATTTTGTATCGTCTGACCAAATGGAAACTAATCGGTTCGCAAGATGAATACTATAAACTGATGACGCATCTTCTTCACCACCCGGACTCCCTTGGACAGTCCTTTCGATTATACGTCCATCAGGGAAAACAACTACGAATGTGCTGTAAGGGGAATCATTTCCAACAACAACATATCCATGACTTGCCAAATCTTCTGCTAATGTTGTGTTATCAGTGGCAAGCGCCCCAATTCCAGATTTCAGGAATATTATTGGGTATTTTGTTTGCTTTGGTGAGAATTCTAGATTAGCAATACTGTGGGGATGCACCTTTGACAAGTTTTGTGTCATTATTCTGGACATAATGAATCCTTCTTTCTGCGAAATAACATTTCGCCAATCCATTGGAAGATATTCAATGGCTGAATCAAGTTTTTTCCCCGAGACCGGATACCATATCCACACAATTAGTTCGCGCTTAACGCCTGCCAATGGCGCTAAACTATCTGTTCGTGAACTATCTATCCAGTCAAAGGTGGATCGACCAACGGCAAAGGTCCCTGTGGGTTTGGGCAGTGTCAAGGAACTATTATGTTC
>PLCH01000590.1:3055-3661 GCA_003135585.1 Chitinophagaceae bacterium | reverse complement strand
TTCGATCTCGGCCTTTTTATCCTTTATATCTTCTATCAGGTCCAATTTCACTTCGCTTAAAAGAACATTCAGATCCGTATCCACCAATTTTCTTTCCTCCGCGCTGGTCCTTGAATATCGCAGGACAGAATTGATCAATTGTTCCATCCGCAGGGCTGCCGATATGATCTTGCTAAAATATTCTTTTATGTCCTCCGGCAACTGGTCTTTTTTTTGCAGAATTCGGTCGGTGAACAGTTTGATCTTTCGCAAGGGCTCTTTCAGATCGTGGCTGGCTACATAGTTAAATGATTCCAGCTCCTGATTTAATTGTTCGAGGGCTTCATTTTTCAGTTGATAGCGCTCCTCGCTTTTGCTCAATTCCTCGTTTTTAATATTCAGCATGATCGCTGCTTCTACCTGATTTGTTACATCAACTGAAATATTGAGTACTTCCTCCACCAGGTTTATTTTGTTCCGGCTGAATATGGTTCCCAGCGTATGAAACCAGCGGTACTCTCCATTTTTGTGTCTCATCCGGTAGGTAAACTCCGCGATGGGTTCATGCCCCCCGGGTGGTTTAACCAGTTGGTTTGCAGCTACCAGGGCCTGGCTGTTTTTTTCCAC
>PLCH01000590.1:0-3024 GCA_003135585.1 Chitinophagaceae bacterium | reverse complement strand
GTTGCAATAATCGACGGTGTCAATTCGGCTATCTGGGCGATGAAATACTGTTCGTCCTGCAGTTTCTTTTCCATTACTTTTTGTTGGGTGCGGTCCTGCAGGGTGCCAAACATTCTTACAGCCTCTCCATTCTCGTCGGGGATCACCTCGCCTTTTGCATGCAGGAATTTCTCCTTTCCGTTCTTTAGACAGATCCGGTAATAAAAATCGTGGGGAGCTAAGGTTTCTCTGGACTTTTTCATTTGTTCTTAAACAAACGGGGCATCTTCAGGATGGTTAAGGGCAGCAACGTTGTTGTAGGACTCGGAATGGGGATCAAGTTCATAAATCCTGAACATCTCATCTGACCATTTAAGCGCATTTTTTTTGAGATCCCATTCCCAATTTCCCAAACTTGCGATAGATTGGGCCTGTTTGTATAGACGCTGTTGCATGTGCACCAGGATTTTGAAACATAGGCTATCCAGTTCAACAGTGAACCTGTCCATATCTTCCGCCACCTTCATACCAACTGCCAGGTCTTTTGTGTAATGAATCAAAAAATCCCGGAATGTCGTTCTGCGGGCATAGCTGATTAAAATAAGGTCTTCCGGTACAACCTGGTCTGTAGTGATTATGGGACCTTGATCGGACACCCAAGAATTAACTGATTCGATGATATATTCACCCGGCCTGTTTTCAATCATCGATCCAAGGAGCTTTTCTGCGGACCGTATCCCATTTTCAATAAGTATTTCGTCGCTTAAGGATTCAAAATATTTTAACAAGGGGATTTTTAATTTCCTGGCCAGCTGCAGTTGGGAAATCGCAAAATCCCTGAGTTTATTTTCCAAAATAAACTTAGCATATTGCGGCAGGTAATGGAATTTAAGTTGAACAAGCCTTTCCTTTTCAGCATCCGTAAGAATGGTTTCCTGCACAATTTTATAAAACGGATCCATAGATTCCTGCTTTAAAATGAGATGGAAAATTTAAAGTTTTTTTAAATACTCTCAGCTAGAGACCAATCAGCCGGATTTCCATCCGGGCCCGTCATTGCCTACCATTCCTCGGGGCAAATCTCAGGCCGATTGTTCATTACTATCCGTAAGCCACAAGGAGCTTATGGCGCCTGTAATTTCAATTAATTTTATGTAAGAATCAGGCTTTTGCACAAAGCAGTTTGCCCCATACTCATATGAGATTCTCTTATCTTTATGAAGCCCTGAGGTTGAAAGAATAATTACCGGAACAGTGTTCAATTTTTTATCTTTCCGAATTTCTAACAGGGCCTCCAGACCACCCAGCACAGGCATATTCAGATCAAGAAGGATTAAAGTAGGATAATTTCCCCNNGTTAAGGAGTTGCTCGCCATTCTCCATAAAATGCCATTCCAAACCTTTCTCCTTCTCTTTAAATGCTTCGGCAATCAGCCTTCGGTCATCAGGATCATCGTCTGCAAGAAATACCAGTTTGGGTGAAATTGATTTCATACATCAAGCTTAATTTAGCATCTGAAAAAATTCGCTGAATAGCACTGCACCCAATAGAAGAGGTACCATCCGCGTTTTCAAATATACAAAAATATACAGGAGAATTCAGGAGTCCCCATATGCAGTTTTAATGGAATTCCGCCCCCGGAAATTTTCAATAGATCTTCAACCATACCTAAAATTTTAAGCCTGCGTTGACATTTTCTTTGGTGCTTCACCTTGATCAAAATCAGGGGCTTTTCCCTAAACAAGCCCTAAAGGTTTTATTAATCGGGACTCAGATGATTTTTAGGTTATTGCGTGATTTTCCCTCCCCGTTTTATTAATATCTTACATTTGAAAAACAGGACCCCCTGCAATCATCCGAATAATTGCTCCGATTTTATAAAAACGGAGAGGTAGATCAACACCATAAATATGACGAACAGAAGCCTGGCTATACGAATTTTGATAGTAGACGATGATGAAGACGACTTTCTGATAATTTCTGATTACATTAAAGGCATAACAGATTATCAATTCCAGATAGACTGGTGTTTTAGATACGATGAAGCCGTGAACCATATTTTCAGCTCATCCCATGATCTTTACTTTATTGACTATATGCTCGGGGAAAAAACTGGACTGGAATTAATCCAGGAAGTCAAACTTAAAAACTCCGAAGAGCCGGTGATTCTATTGACCGGCATAGACAGCCGGGATCTTGGAATACAAGCAATGAGGAATGGAGCCCTGGATTATCTTGAAAAATCTGAATTGAATACGGAAAAATTAGAGCGATGCATCCGTTTTTCGCTCGAAAGAAGTATTTATATCAAGGCCCTGAAAGCCAATGAGCGAAAATTTCACGGTATTTTTGAAAAGTCCAAGGACCCCATTTTCCTGGCAGATGAAAATCTGATGTTTAAAGAGGTGAACAGTGCCACATCTGAATTGTTTAGGTTTTCCCGCGAGGAATTGGGGGAAATTTCTTTATGTGATTTATTTGCAAACGAGCAGGCAAAATCAGCTTTTAAGACACAATTAGAACAACTCGGTGTTGTGGAGAACAAGGAAGTCGAAATGCTTACAAAACTGAAAGATAAAAAAAGTTGCATTTTGTCCGTCTCCAGAGAAATAAACCCGCTCGGTGACTGGTATGTGCAAGGGGTCATCCGGGATATTACCCATCTAAAAAAAATAGAAAAAGCGAATTTGCAGATAGAAAAACTACAATCAACCGATCGAATTTTGCGGACCTTGGCACACGAAGTCAGAAACCCCCTGACCAACCTGTATTTGTCTCTGGATCAACTAAAACCGGAAAAGGCGGAACAGGAAAGCATGATCTATTACGATATCTTTGAACGTAACCTAAGGCGAATAGATATATTGATTTCCGAGCTCCTTGATTCAGCCCGGCCTTTTGAAATATCCATTGAAAAAACAACTTTGCAGGCAATAATAGATAAAACGGTGGCAGTCTCGGCTGACCGGGTGTCCCTAAAAGACATCAGTCTTCACCTGGATTATCCCGATCAACCGGCTTATATAATGGGTGATGAGTCAAAA
>PLCH01000184.1 GCA_003135585.1 Chitinophagaceae bacterium | reverse complement strand
CAACGGTCTGGTGATGCTATTATCTGGGAAAGCATTCAACAGGTTGCCGCTGACGGAAACAGCAAAACTGTTTCTAACTATTCGGTATCTGATCAAAACCCTCTTATCGGAAAATCTTATTACAGGCTAATGCAGACTGGTCTTGACGGGAAGCAGACCTATTCCCTTATCAGGTCCGTCAACCTGGAAAACGCATTTTCAAATATTAGTGTTTATCCAAATCCGGCGACAGATAATATCAGGATATCTTTTCCTTCTGTTGGACAGTACCAGGTTACTCTTTTTAACGGAAATGGTCAGATGATAATTCCTCCGGTGGTATCCCTTGGATATAGTCTGTTATTGAATGTCTCAAAAATGGAAACAGGTTTCTATTTCATTTATATTAATCAAGGGGCTACGCAGGAAATCAGAAAAATAATAATCAGGAAATAGAGGCTTTTCTTCCAATAGAATCAGGTTCCTTTAGCCTTTTATTTCCCTTAAGCCTGCTTCAAAGAACTCCAAATCTATGGTATCTATCAATTAATCAGCTAATAATCAATTGCTTATCTTGTAAGCGGACATTTATTCAACGGAATTTTTTTTGCTAAGGAGGACAGACTATTTAAGGCATTTTTACGTTTATATCCGGTTAAAACAGCCCTTAAAATTAAAATCATAACTATGAAATCAACGACAATTCTTAAAACTGGATTGACTTTATTTATTGCAGCAGGTGTCTTTTTTACGGCATGTAAAAAGGATAATAATGCCGGTTCTTCTTCCGCAAATACGGATTCCACAGCTGCCAACCTTTCTTCTTCATCTGCGACTTCTGACAATGCCTATGACGATGTATTTCAAATTGCTGTGGATGCAGGATCAGACAACAGCATTAGCAGGATTATTGCACAGGCTTCCACAGGATCAGTGGAAACGAATGGTGTCCATGGCGTAACAGTTAATGGAAACGGCTCGGGAAGTTGTGCAGCCTATACGGTTTCACCGGCAGACTCGACCACTTTTCCCAAGACCATCACTGTTGATTTTGGTGCTGGATGTACTAGCAATGACGGAGTTACCAGGATTGGTAAGATCACCTATGTATTCTCAGGCAGGCTGCGTGTCCCCGGAACAACTGTTTCAGCGACCTTCACAGGATATTCCAAAAATGGATATGGATTGCAGGGGACTTATTCTATTACAAACAATTCCACCCAAAATGGTCTAGCTTATAGTACTTCAGTAACTAACGGGAAAGTGATTTTCCCTGATGCAAGCTGGTATACTTTCGCAGGTCATAAATCGGTTGTTCAGACTGCTGGTCAGTCAACGCCTTTTAATTTTGCTGATGATGTTTATGGTGTAACAGGTGCAAGGACCGTTGCCTCCTCAGACAATAAGACCATTTATGATTCAGTTACGACAACACTTGTGAAAGCAAACAGCTGTCATTGGATTTCTCAAGGCGTTGTTTCTTTTACCTATAATAACGTGCACGGAACCTTTAATTTCGGAGACGGAACATGTGACAGTCTTGCCACCGTCAATGTGGGACTTCTGTCAGAAACTGTTAACCTGAGATAGGTACATTGTTTCGTTAAAACCAAATTCTACAAATCATTTCCCATTGAATTTTCAAAGCCCCGTCGCAACTAAGGCATGACGGGGCTTTTATAATGTCACAATTTCCCTGGTTCAATTCACCTTGTTTACGCTTCCCACACCGCTCACATGCTGGCTTACATTGACAGCATTTCCCTTATAGGTAACACTCCCTGCACCACTTACTTCCGCATCCAATTTCACACTTGCGAATACCTGGGCGCTTCCCGCACCTGAAATATCGACTTTTGTATTTTCCGCCAGCAAATCAAAACAATGGGCGTGCCCGGCACCAGACAATACCAGATCTACGTCTTTGGTTTGTCCCCTTAAATTTATAGAGCCACTCCCTGAAATTTCAGCCTTTATTTTTGGAGCGTCAACCTCCATTTTAATATCACCTGCCCCACTGGCGCTCAGTGCAAGGTCTTCCGGATTGGTGATTTTTGATTGTCCGATTATATCGCATGCGCCGGACACCTCGATATTGTTGTAGACCGGGGAAGTCACATATATTCTAAGATCACCCGTAGGGCTAAGGTTGTATCCGGGTCTGGTCCGCACAATAATCCTGTCCCCTTCCTGTAACACTTCGATGAATCGTAACAGGTTTTCGTCCCCCTCCAGTCGCACAGGCTTGGATTCACCTTGCGAAACATATACATTTATCGCCCCGCTTACTTCCACATTCTTAAAGGGGCTGACAGTTCTGTCTTCGGTTTTAATAATTCCATTACCCCTGATTCTTTTACCAAGAACATACCTGCAGGAACTCATCACTACGGGTATGGCAATCAGAAGCCAGACATATTTTCTCATATTGGGTTTTTTATTACAGTAAAATTGAACAATTATTTTGAATTAAATCAACTTTCATTGGACGCTTGTTTGGGGATGCCGGTTACAGTGCGGCCATAAAAAACCAATTTCTTACCTTCGCCGTAATATGACGGAAAAGATTCTAATTCTTGATTTCGGTTCCCAATATACTCAATTGATAGCGAGGGCGGTGCGGGAGGCCAATGTATATTGCGAGATCATCCCCTTTCACAAAAAAATCGAATTCGATCCTTCACTCAAGGGTATTATCCTGTCAGGATCCCCTTTTTCGGTAAATGATGCAAATGCACCTGAGGTTGACATTAGAGAACTCCACAACCGTTTGCCCATACTCGGAATCTGTTATGGTGCCCAGTTAACCGCCAAACAATTTGGAGGAATGGTGGCCAACAGCAATAAACGTGAATATGGAAGGGCGTTGCTGCACAAACAAAAAGATGATATTTTATTAAGTGAAGTGACTGAACTGTCACAGGTTTGGATGAGTCATGCAGATACAATTTTAGATTTGCCAGCAGGCTTTGACGTTCTGGCAACAACGGAAAGTATACCCTTTGCTGCTTTTAAAATGAACGGCAATAGCATCCCCCTGTATTGCCTTCAGTTCCATCCGGAAGTGTATCATTCAGTTGAAGGGAAAAAGATTTTGAAAAACTTTTTGGTAAATATCTGCGGTTGTTCACAGGATTGGACGCCTGCTCATTTTGTAAATGATACGATCAGCAGCCTTAAGAAGCAAATTGGCAACCGCTCAGTGGTTATGGCACTCAGTGGCGGCGTTGATTCGACTGTAGCCGCAACTTTGATCCACAGGGCCATTGGCGACCGGCTGCACGGCATATTTGTTGATAACGGGGTATTGAGGAAGAACGAGTTCGAACAGGTTTTGGAAACCTACCGTAAAATAGGTTTGAATGTGAAGGGTGTCGATAGAAAAAAAATATTTTATGATCAGTTAAAAGATAAAACGGAACCCGAAGCCAAACGTAAAACCATTGGAAAACTTTTTATAGAAGTTTTTCGCGAGGAAGCCGATAAGATCGAGGGNNAGGGTGTTGGGCTGTTGGGACAGGGGACGATCTATCCGGACGTGATAGAAAGCATTTCCGTACATGGCCCTTCTGTTACAATTAAATCACACCATAATGTAGGGGGCCTTCCCGGAAAAATGCATTTTGAATTAGTAGAGCCCCTGCGATTCCTGTTTAAAGATGAAGTCAGGCGAATTGGCCGAGAGCTGGGTATCCCACCCGAAATGGTGCAACGTCACCCCTTCCCTGGACCAGGCCTGGCTATCCGAATTCTGGGGGAAGTAACAGAAGAAAAAGTAAAATTGTTACAGGATGCTGATCATATATATATAAAAGGACTAAAGGATCGTAACCTCTATGATAAAATCTGGCAGGCCGGGGCCATTTTGTTACCCGTAAAAAGTGTAGGGGTGATGGGCGATGAAAGAACGTATGAATTTACAATTGCTTTAAGGGCTGTTGAATCAGTGGATGGTATGACTGCCGATTGGTCCCATTTACCTTATGATTTCCTGGCAGATATATCCAATGAGATCATCAACAATGTAAAAGGAATTAACCGGGTGGTATATGACATTAGCAGCAAACCCCCTGCAACCATTGAATGGGAATAAGAGGCATCCTCATATGAAAAAAAGAACAAGTCAAATTTTAATTCTACTCCAGATTTCCTGGTTTTGCTGCCTGACACTAAAGGCCCAGGTTGATTCTGCCGGTAAAGTGCACAGAATAGCCATTTTTGTTCCGCTATTTCTTGATTCGGCCTTTGACGCCACAGGTACCTATAAGTATGAAAAAGTTTTTCCAAAATTTATTAATCCGGGTCTTGAGTTTTATGAAGGAGTCGAACTGGCACTCGATTCCCTGGAAACAGAAGGTATCCGGCTGGATGTCCAGGTATATGACACAAGGTCGGCCTCTATGAGTATAAGCCAGATTTTGCAGAGTCCCGATTTTCAGCAAACGGAGCTGATTATAGGACATGTTATCCCTACCGAACTGAGGGAACTGGCGGATGCCGCACTACGTAAGAACATTCCTTTCATTAATGTAAATTTCCCCAATGATGGCGGAATTACCGACAACCCTGATTTTGTAATTCTTAATTCCACCCTGAAAACTCATTGCGCAAGTATTTACAAGTTCTTACAAAGAAACTATGCCACCTCAACGATTTTTATGTTCAGGAAAAAAGGCTTGCAGGAAGACCGTCTTCAAAATTATTTTGCTGAGATTGAAAAAAACACGGCCTCGGTGCCTCTTCGCCTGAAGTTTATTACACTTGCGGAAACCTTTGACGTAAGACAATTGCTTCCGTACCTCGACAGTAACCGAAAGACCATATGCGTAGTAGGCAGCCTGGACGAAAATTTCGGCAAAAACTTTTGTCAGCAGCTGGCATCAGTCTTTAAAACCTACCCGACAAAAATAATAGGTATGCCAACCTGGGATAATATCAATGATTTCACGCAACCGGAATACGGTGATGCTGAAATATTTTATACATCACCGTTTTATATCAATCCGAATGACAGTCTTGTCCTATGGATTCAGCAATACTATAAAACCAGGTTTTTTTCCCGTCCAAGTGACATGGTATTTCGTGGATATGAAACCATTTATCACTTTGCAAAATTATTGGAGCTTCATGGCCATAGCCTAAGCAGCAACCTTGGTGAAAAGAAATTTAAGGTCTTTAATGATTTTGATATTCAGCCCGTTTTTCTCAACAGGCAGAACATGACCCTTGATTATTTTGAGAATAAGAAGTTATATTTTATAAAAAAAGTAAATGGCAATATCGTTGCAGTTTATTGAATCCATTCGAAGACCCAGATAGGAAATCGATTTCTTCAAGAAAGGGTTGCAGAATAACAAGACAAAACCAAACTCTATTAATTTTTGAAATGCCTTGGGGGTGGCAGACTTCCCCATACTACCGGTCAGGCACCTCGAAGCTTTCTAGCTGAATATCAAGTTCGGGCCCGGAATTTGAAAAACTTTCCCATATGAACTTGATAGAATTTACAGATAAAGGTTTGTATTGTCCACTCGGACAATTTTATATTGATCCCTGGAAACCCGTCGAAAAAGCTGTTATTACCCATGCCCACAGCGATCATGCGAAGGGGGGCAGCGGTTACTATTTGTGCCATAGTCAAACAAAACCCCTCCTTCAGCTCCGTTTGGGAGACAACAGGTATGAAACAGTTGACTGGGGAGAGCCGGTATTTATGAATGGGATAAAACTTTCATTGCATCCGGCCGGCCATATGATAGGCTCTTCACAAATAAGAATAGAACACCGGGGTGAAGTTTGGGTGGTTAGCGGCGACTATAAAATTGAGAATGACGGATTGAGCGGCGGATTCGAACCAGTACGTTGCAACACTTTTGTTACTGAATCCACCTTCGGATTGCCTGTTTATAATTGGAAACCCCAGCAGGAAATATATAGGGAAATCATCGAATGGGTTCTTTCAAACAAAAAGTCAGGAAGGAGTTCGGTGCTTATTGCCTATAGTCTTGGAAAAGCACAAAGGGTCCTGCAATGTCTGAACGAAATCGATTCTACCATTTTTGCACATGGGGCCATTGCAAATGTGCAGGAAACCCTTGCCAATGCAGGATGGAAGATGCCGCCGGTTCAAAGGGTCCTTCCCGAC
>PLCH01000460.1 GCA_003135585.1 Chitinophagaceae bacterium | reverse complement strand
CCGAACACCCGCCCGGTGCAGGCTTTTCGCTGGATGTTTCATCCGAGAAATCAGACAGGCTCATATTGACAAGTCTGCTGTCAGCCTTTTCTGAAAGCAGGTACTCAATGATTCTCTCTTCAGGTTTAAAAGGTTGTAATTCATCCAGACCCATTGATCTAACTGCTATTTTCAGCAATTCTTTTTGGGATACTCCCATTGATCTTTTTTGTTTATGGAGAAAATATTTTCCTGCATCCAGCATCGATTTTAGTGGGATCAAACCCACCAATTCGCTACCCGTAACCCGGATACCTCTCAGCTCCGCCTTGTTGCAAACTTCATCAAAGGCAACATGGACCGGTGTAGCGTTAATATTGGTAAGGTTCATGGAAATTTGTGCTATTCCATATTCTTCAATATACCAGCCTATGGCTTTGACTGATTTTAAACTTCCGGGTATTGAAACTGGTTTCCCGGCTTCATCAGTGACTTTTTTTCCGGTGAACTGGTTTCCTGCGCGCTTTACCCGGCCGGCTTCCCTGACATCAAATGCAATCGCATTGGCGCGCCTTACAGAAGTTGTGTTTAAATTTATATTGAAAGCCACCAAAAAATCCCGTGCTCCGATAACAGTTGCACCCCGCTTTGCATCAAATTCCGCCGGCCCGAAGTCAGGCTTCCAGCCCGGCAGTTTAATTTTTTTGGAAAACCCTTCATATTCGCCGGCCCGGATTACAGAAAGATTATCGCGGCTCTTATTGGGTTGGGCTGCTTCGTACAGATAAACCGGCAATTGCAATTCAGTTCCTACTCTTTCAGCCAATTTTTGTGCCCACTTGGCCGTCTCCTCCATGCTGATTCCGGCAACAGGTATCAAGGGGCATACATCGGTGGCACCCATTCGGGGATGTTCCCCTTTATGCCGGCTCATATCGATTAACTCACCTGCTTTTTTGATTGCCCTGAAGGCTGCTTTTACAACTGCTTCCGGATTTCCTACAAAGGTTACCACCGTTCGGTTGGTCGCTTTACCCGGGTCTGTGTTCAGCAACCTCACCCCTTCTTCTGCTTCAATTTCATCTGTTATTTGTTTTATCACCTGGCTGTCGCGCCCCTCGCTAAAATTGGGCACGCATTCAATGATTTGTTGCATATTTTGCAATTGTATCGCCAATTTAAGCAAAGAAAANNCTTTTACCCGGACTCCCCTTGATTTGACAGCTACTACAAACGCAAGTGCAAAACTCACAAAAAAATTCAAAAAGCCGATTCCAAGCACTCCTCCTATCACGGTCGCCAGAAACCAGGGATTTATATTTTTTAGTCCCAGTCCGTAAACAGCAACAGCCGTATTGCCTGCGGATATGGTGATATGTCGAACATCAAACGGAATTCCGAATATCTTGGGTATCAACCCGGACATTCCCAAAAAAAACCCCAGCGCAATATTACCGATGAGGGCACCCGCATGATTTTCAATATACCTGGCAAACCTGTTCAAANNAAGTCTTTTTGCAATATGGCCGTATTGTATTTTATTCTGTACATAGCCGGCAATGATACCGCTAAGAAAAAGAAAGAACCCTGCATTACAGGCATAGAGCAGCGATAGGCTTAACCAGGGATGCTGTTCCTTGAGAAGGTTGGCGGCGGCATCTCCTGCTACTATTTTCGAACCTGTAAGGATATCATATAGCCATGCCAGCGCAAATGCTCCGGGAAAGACGACAATCAGGTTTCCCGCAAACGATGCAATCTGACTCCTGGACACCTTGGCAACTATCATTGCCAGATTATGAAGGTTGGGCTTGTGCATATTCTTCCTGGTGTCCAGGGAGCTTGCAACCGCACTTGCCGTATATGCCGGTTGTTTTGTAGCCAAAGTCGCATGTGTTTCTTCAATGGCTATAAAGCCGGCACTATAATTCACGCTGTAAGCAAACCCATGCCAGAAGGGTAATATGTTCATTTTTGTGATCAGGTTTTTGATAATGACCACAACGCATACATAGGCGCCTCCCCACATGGCGCTCCTTAGCATAGCCCTGTATTCTGCAAGGGTAGAAGTTATATACTTTGTCCCTTTTGATCCTTTATGTTCCGCAATCTGGTAGGCCAGATAGCCCAAACATTGCGATAAAAATTCCCTGACACTGTTTTTTCGATTCTCATTGCGGACCAGCATCTTAAAAAAATTTACAAATTTCGCTGTGTCAAAATGATGGTTCCTGTCCAAGACNNATCTATCAGGATGGTCATTCTGTCCAATTTGTTGGCCAGAACAATTAATGTATAAGTCTGGTGAAGGCTGGCGCCACGCTGGGAATGGTTTTGCCGGATATGATCAATACATTGAGAGCATTCTGATAACACTTTATCAATCTTGGAAGATATATCTCCAATTGATTCTTTACCGGTTACCTTACCCAGCAAATCTTCGAGTTCATGAACAAGATAATTCTGCTCCACAAAGGGATTGTATTCCTGATTCTCTGCAGGTATATAATTTACGACCTCTTTTTCCAGGCCAAGTTGTGCCACCTTGAATGCCAGTATTTTTAAGGAATGCAGCAACTGACTCACAATTCTTCTGTCATCTGCATGAATAGAAAGACCTATCATCTCAAAAAAGCGGGCCCAAGTTTCGTAGGGGATGCCTTCTACCCAACGGTAATCGTTCTTGCGGAAAAAAACATGATTGATCACAAACAAGAAATCATTTTCGCTTTGCAGGGTTGGTAATAATTTATGTCTGAGCCTTCCAAAAAATTCTTGCCAGAATCCCTGAGCCAGGGGAATTCCGCTTTCCGTGAGAGAAGCTGTAAGATCGGTATTGACCAACTGTGAAAGCAAAGCATGCTGAAGGTTTGTCAACAATACGGGATGCAGGAGAAGCTGCTGGATGACAGACTCCATATTTTGCGTAGCGTTTCCTTTCCCCTTATTGGAAGAAGGCCGGATAGTGGAAAAAAAAGAAACAAGGAAGTCCAGCCCCTGCTTTTTTTCGGTTAGTGGCAATACGGAAACACGTCGGATGACAGTATCGATGAAATCGACCTTAATTTTTTTCTTTTTCAGGAACATTGGCCAGTCATTGGTTCAAGTATTATGCCGGATACCTGCTATTTGAGAAAATACAACAGCCTCTTAATATTTCTTTTATTTTGCAGGAAAAGAATAAAATAAGAGGTTATGGCAATATTAACTAGAATGCTTACTGTCTAAAACAAATAACTGAAAACCCTTATTTGAATATTTTTCAATTCAGTTACTTACCCTAAACCATTCTTTGAGAATTAGGAAATAAACTCACCCCCTATCATCACTTTATCAACCAGATTTGTTCCGAAAGAATAAGGAAGATAAGCCATGGATGGAATCGGTTTGGTAAATATCAGGTTGGCCTTTTTGCCTATTGTAATACTACCCACTTCGTTTTCCAGACCCATTGCATAAGCCCCATTCAGAGTGGCAGCATTCAGGGCTTCTTCCGGTAACATCCTCATTTGTATGCAACTCAATGAAATCACCAGACTCATGTTGCCGCTTGGCGAAGAACCTGGATTAAAATCTGAGGCGAGTGCCACTGCACAACCGGAATCGATCAAACGCCTGGCGGGCTGAAAAGGCATGCGCAAAAAGAAAGCGGCGGTCGGCAAAAGAGTGCAAACCCCATTCCACTGATTACCCGGAATCTGACCGCTTAACCATTGTATATCAATATCTGTCAGGGTTTCCAGATGATCCAGGGAAACAGCATTGAGTTTAATTCCGGTTTGAATGCCGCCAATACTATTCAATTGGTTGACGTGTAATTTTGGTTTCAGGCCATATTCCAGGGCGGCCCTGCAGATGGTTTCTGTTTCCTCAGGGCTGAAAAATCCTTTCTCACAGAACACATCGATATATTCGGCTAATTTTTCCCTGGCGATAGCCGGTAACATTTCCCGGATAATCAGTTCTATGTAGCCCTTGTGGTTTTCCCTGTAGGCCTCCGGATAACTGTGAGCACCCAGGAAAGTGGATTTAATGGAAAGGGCTGATTTCTCCTTCAATTTCTTTATCACCCTTAATATCTTCATCTCGTTTTCCACCGTCAATCCATATCCGCTTTTTATTTCGACTGCACCGGTTCCCAGGCGGCTCACCTANNAACCTTTTCCAGGCCAGGTTGAAAAGTTCGACCTCGGATGTATCATGGAGTTTTTTTGCGGTGTTGAGGATACCCCCTCCTTTTGCATTTATTTCAGCATAGCTCATTCCCTTTATTTTGTCAACAAATTCTTCCTGCCGGTCTCCGGCAAATACAAGATGGGTATGACTATCGCACCAGCAGGGTAGAACGCTGGCCTGCCTTGCGTCTATCATTTCGAACGATGAATGACCCTTGATACCTGCCAATTCCTCCATTCTGCCATATCCGGTGATCCGTGAATTTTCCAATTTGATCCAGGCATTTTTGATCATCGGCAATTCAGATAGGGCCTTTCCCCGAAGAAGTTTGTTTTTTTCTCTGGTATTGACGAGCTGATGAATGTTTGTAACCAGGGTAAGTGCCATGATGGAAAGTTAGGTCGCCGATCTGTATATCCAAAAAAAAAGAGCCCAAAATTAGGGCTCTTTGTAAAATAGTTAATTTATTAAAACTACCATCTTTTGTTGCTTCCACCTCCACCACGGGAGAAGGAATTGCTGCCGCTTCTTTCTTCTTTTTCTCTTGCAACAGAAACGGAGATAGCTCTACCTTCAATTTCTTTGTTGTTAAGACCCAGCATGGCATCTTTGCCTTCCTGTTCAGAAGACATTTCTACAAAACCAAATCCACGGGATCTGCCGCTTTCCCTGTCCATAATTACTTTAGCCGAGGTTACCTGGCCAAATTTTGAAAACATGTTCTGTAAGTCATCATCCGTTGTGTGAAAACTCAAGTTCGAAACGTAAATGTTCATAATACATAAATTAAAAAAAATAATAAATAAAATACCTGTGATGGAAATAGAAGCNNTTCATTCACCGTGTGCCTGCACAATTCTTCATCACCCAGCGAAGATAGGCAATTAAACGAGAGGGGGAAAAATTATTATTGGTTCAGACCATTTGTTCCAATTCTTTAACATAATCATACTGAAGGTCTTCGTGCAGGATTTTGATGGAATGCCTGATCTTTTTCACCTGGTTACCGTATAGATTGGCCAGCGCTGCACTCTTTTTGAAGGCAATACCTGAATTGTTTAGACACTTGCAGAAATAGATCAGCAAATCCACTTCCACCAGCCTGGAACCGGTGTACCTTATATATTTATTGGTACTACGAAGAATTTTACGTATTGTTTTTTTTGCAAAATAAAGGTTGGTTTGATGAACGCCGGTAAACAGTTCATCTATTTCCTTCTTCACCCCGTTTAAGTAACCTTGCTCATCATGGGCTTCAAAAAGCAGATAGGTAAGCAATTCTTTATTTTCTTTTTTGAATTTTGCCAGACGCAGGCAGAGTGCGGCCAGTTGTGAAGAGGTAAATCCGTCCAATTCCTGCTTTAATTCGTGTATGGTAGCGGTTCTCATAAAAGCGAAGATATTATAAACTCCTAACCCCTACTTTTGCAGGGATGCAAAAGTTTACAGGATCAATTGAAGAGATTTTATCAAATTTAAAAATTGAGAGGCTCAATGAGGTCCAGGAGGCCTCCCTGGAGGCCAACCATCTCCATTCGGATATACTGCTGCTCGCTGATACAGGTTCGGGGAAAACCCTGGCTTTTTTGTTGCCAATATTGCAAAGGATGGATCCCGCAAACCCAAACACCCAGGTTTTGATTATTGTCCCCTCCAGGGAATTAGCCATTCAGATCGAACTTGTATTCAAAACTATGGGGACCGGCTTTAAAGTCACCTCTTGCTATGGGGGTCATTTGAGAGAAACGGAAGAAAATAATTTGAAACAAGCTCCCGCATTGCTGATCGGCACTCCGGGGAGGCTGGCCGACCATATCCGCAGAGGAAATATTTTAACCGATTCAATTGAAACGCTGGTGTTGGATGAATTTGACAAATCCCTTGAATTAGGTTTCCTCGAAGAAATGTCCTTTATTTTAGGCACATTGCGGTCACTGAAAAAAAGAATCCTAACTTCTGCAACCGAAACCGTGGAGATTCCGGATTTTATTGGTTTGGTTGATCCTGCCCGGCTAAATTTTTTGAGTGGTGTGAGATCCCCTGCCCTAACCGTTCAAATAGTAGTAAGTGACAAAAAAGACAAATTCGACACCCTTTTTCAGTTAATTTGTTTTCTGGGCAACAGGTCAGCGATCGTATTTTGTAACCACCGGGAAGCGGTCGAAAGAACTAGTAACCTCTTAAAAGAAAAAGGAATCGTGAATGTATTTTACCACGGCGCCCTTGAGCAGCCCGAGCGGGATGTAGCCTTATGCAAATTCAGAAATGGAAGTTCAAATATTCTGGTCACTACTGATCTGGCTTCCAGGGGTTTGGACATCCCCAATATCCGGTATATCATACATTATCATCTGCCATTAACGGAAGAAGCTTTTATACACAGAAATGGGAGAACCGCGCGCGTGGAGGCAAGTGGAACCGCCCTGCTTATCCTGTCTCCGGAAGAAAAATTACCTGCATATATTAATCCTGATACCGAGCAGATGAAGATACCCGAGACAAATGAGTTGCCTCAAAAACCCAAATGGACTACCTTATTTGTTGCAGCGGGCAAAAAGAACAAAGTCAACAAAATTGACATCGTAGGTTTTTTATCTAACAAGGCTGAATTAAAAAAAGAAGATATCGGTCTGATTGAAGTAAAGGATTTTTTTTCTTTTGTGGCTGTGCGGAAATCAAAAATCGGTCAGACACTGCAGCTGATTAAGAATGAAAAAATAAAAAATAAGAAAGTGAAAATTGATGTGGCGAAATAAAACTCTTCTGTACAGAGCAGAAGAAAACGTATTTCCCTTAAGGAACAAATTGTCAATCTGCTAGTTGGCTATCACCAAACATTCAAGGTCCTTATTCCTGATTTAACCTCCCTTCAATATCCAGTCCAAACTTCGCTGCTGTACTAATGGCGGTTTCATACCCCGCATCCGCATGTCTGATTACACCCATGCCAGGATCATTACGCAGAACCCGACTCAACCTTGCAGCAGCTTCCGCTGTTCCATCTGCAACGATCACCATGCCGGCATGTATGCTGTAACCCATCCCCACTCCTCCCCCATGATGGAGGCTTACCCAGGAGGCCCCGCCTGCAGTGTTTACCAGGGCATTCAGGATCGGCCAGTCTGCGACAGCATCACTGCCATCAAGCATTGCCTCTGTTTCCCGGTTTGGACTTGCGACGGAACCAGTATCCAGGTGATCGCGGCCAATAACGATCGGTGCTTTCACTTTACCGGTTTTCACCAATTCATTAAATGCCAATCCGGCTTTTTCACGTTCTCCTTGCCCCAGCCAGCAAATGCGGGCAGGCAGGCCCTGAAATGAAATTTTTTCCCTTGCTAATTTTAACCAGCGTTGCAATGATTCATTTTGAGGAAACATTTTTGCTATCAATTCATCCGTCACCCCAATATCTGCAGGATCGCCGCTCAATGCAGCCCAGCGAAAGGGACCTTTACCTTCGCAGAACAGGGGTCTGATATAGGTGGGGACGAATCCTGGAAAATCAAAGGCATTCTTCAAACCTTTTTCCTGGGCCCTCGCCCTTAGGTTATTCCCGTAATCAAAAGTAATGGCGCCCAGTTTTTGCAACTCGAGCATTAACTCTACATGAGTGCGCATTGAATTGTAGGCATACTCTATGTATTGTTTGGGATTTTGCTCTCTTAAAATTTTTGCCTGCTGCAGGGAAATTTCGTGAGGCCAGTAGCCTATCAAGGGATCATGCGCCGAAGTCTGATCAGTAAGTGTATCCGGAACTATTTTTCTTTCCACCAGCCTTTTCAATAATATCACTGCATTGCATAAGACACCTATAGATAAGGCAATCCCTTTTCTCTTTGCGTCCAACGCCTTGTCTATAGCCTCATCAACGTTTGAGATCAGCAAATCGCAATATTTTGTCTCAATCCTTTTCTCAATTCTCCATTGTTCTACCTCTGCGATCAACGCTACCCCCTCATTCATGGTAATGGCCAAAGGTTGGGCGCCCCCCATACCTCCCAATCCGGCACTTACATTCAAAGTTCCTTTCAGGGATCCTCCAAAATGTTTTTTAGCTGCCGCAGCATAGGTTTCAAAAGTTCCCTGCACAATGCCCTGTGAGCCGATATATATCCAGCTGCCGGCTGTCATTTGCCCATACATCATAAGGCCCTTTTTTTCCAGTTCATCAAAATGATCCCAGTTGGCCCATTTGGGAACAAGCTGGGAATTGGAAAT
>PLCH01000207.1 GCA_003135585.1 Chitinophagaceae bacterium | reverse complement strand
GTCATGGACAACCCCCGGTGGGACTGCTCGTCAGCAGGCAATTGGCGGTGCAATGGGCTCCCTGGGCGGCGAAATATCTGCAGTATTTGTGAACCCTGCCGGCTTGGGCATGTATAAAAAAGGGGAGTTTGTTGTGAGTCCGGGATTTCAGTTTCAAAAAATTAACAGCAACTATCTTGGAAATTNNATACGAATGCACTCAGTATCGCCGTAAACCGTACAGCCAATTTTAACGGAAATTATTTTTATAAGGCACAGAATAATTTTAGTTCCTTTTCAGAACAATATTTAGAGGAATACAAGAATTCCGGTCTTCCGATTGACGATATAAATGGTGCTATCAACAACCCTCTTTTATCTTACGGCACGCGGATGGCCTTATATACCTACCTTATTGATACCGCAACCATCGCCGGTCAGCACCAGGTAATCGCCCAGCCGCTAAAAGCAGGTTTGCTGAATCAGGAAAACAATACAATGAGCAAAGGGGGCATCACAGAAATTGCACTAAGCATTGCTGCGAACAATCATGATAAATGGTATATCGGTGGCAGCCTGGGTATTCCAATCATGAATTATAGCCGTAACATGACTTTCACCGAATCGGATGCTACAGGCAATACCAATAATGATTTCGGTTTTTCCACCTACAATGAAATATATGATTCAAAAGGGGTTGGGATCAATGCAAAATTGGGAGCAATTTTCCGGCCGATAAACTCCTGGAGGATCGGTCTTGCGGTTCATACACCCACTCTATATGCCATCACGGATAATATAAGTGCAAAAATGGTAACCAATACGGATAAATACAACAGTTCAAATCCGGAAATTTCCGTTACCTCAGCAGCCCTGGNNAGTATGA
The DNA here is from genome assembly GCA_003135585.1 of Chitinophagaceae bacterium. Taxonomy (GTDB): domain Bacteria; phylum Bacteroidota; class Bacteroidia; order Chitinophagales; family Chitinophagaceae; genus Puia. The sequence continues at coordinate 1,978 of PLCH01000207.1, read as the reverse complement.
CCTGGTGTCTCCCTGGAAATTTATTGTCAGTGGGTCATATCTTTTTGAAGAATCAGAAGATGTCACAAAACAAAGAGGATTTGTAAGCGCCGATATAGAATTTGTGACCAACAACGGTTCTCATTTTAATTCAGCGGATAATACGTCAGATAACAATTATTTTAGCTCGGTTAATAGTACGATAAAAAGTTATTATAAAAGCAGTTTTAATTTTCGTCTTGGAGGAGAACTAAAATTCACCAGCATTGCTGCCAGGGCTGGAGTCGCTTATTACATGAACCCCTACAGACAAAGTGAATTAAAGGCAGACCGCTTGATTCTTAGCGGAGGGGTAGGTTACAGGAATAAGGGGATATTTATAGACCTGACTTATGTACAAGATTTTACCAGGGATTTGAACTTCCCTTACCGTCTCGCGGAAAATGCCAACGCTTTTGCGAGCTTAAAGGAAAGTGTCGGTTCAATATTTATGACAGTCGGATTCAAATTCGAGTGACCACAGAGTCTTTTTTACTTTTCATTCAAAAGATCCCTGAACCAATGACCAGAAAGCTTTATGGTACGCAATTGAGTCTTCATATCCACGTGTATCAAACCAAAACGTGCCTTGTAACCTTCAGACCATTCAAAATTGTCCATCAGCGTCCAGGCAAAATAGCCTGTAATATTCACCCCTTGCTCTTTTGCCTGCAGGAGGGCACAAAGATATTCCCTAAAATATTGAGTCCGCTTTTCGTCCCGGATTTCTCCGTTTATTATTGTATCCTTAAAAGCTGCTCCATTTTCGGTAACAATAATTTCTTTTACTCCTTCATACGCCCAAAAACGGTTTAGAATGCGTTGAAAACTTCTTGGGTTTATCTCCCAGCCCATATCCGTATAGGGCACTCCCCGGGATTTGGCTTTTACTTCAGAAGCCTGAAGGAGAGGTATCATAGGATTGTATTTAATAACTATTGGAAAATAATTCTGCAATCCGATAAAATCAAAGTTGAATTTCATCCGCTCGGTATATTTCCAGCTTTTATTAAAAAGTTCCAGCTTCTCCAAAAATTTGAAATCCTCCCTTGGATAACCCATCCCTAAACTAGGTTCAATAAAAAGTCTGTTTAATAAAATGTCTACCCTTGAAGCCGCATCCAGGTGTTCCTTCTTGTTTGAAAAAGGAATTACCTCTGAACATGAAAATGTCGAACCTATCTTCGCATGAGGAACTATTTTTCGAATGATACGGCCACCATCGGCCTGAGCCAGCGCTGCATTATGTATGGCCGGAAGGAAATTCTTCAACCCAGTTTTCCCGGGAGCATGTTTCCCCAGCATATATCCCAGCGATGTAAACCCAAACGGTTCATTGAGAACAATCCAGTTTTTGATCTTGGATCCATATTCTTCAGCGCAGAGAGTAACGTACCGGTTAAACCATTTCAGCATTAAATGGCTTGTCCAACCACCTTCCTTTTCTAATCTTGCGGGAAGGTCCCAGTGGTATAGGGTCACAAACGGAACCAGGCCAAGTTTCAGGCATTCGTCAATCACCCGGTGGTAAAATTCTATACCTTCCTTGTTGGGTTTACCTGTTCCATCGGGCATTATCCTTGACCATGAGATAGAAAATCGAAAAACAGTAAATCCGAGGGCTTTAACTAATAGCAGATCGTCCTCGTAANNACGAAAAAATCACATGCGACATAAGGTTTGGCCCCTCCTCTGATTTTTCCCTTTCTTCTTGAGAATTCATCCCATATTGAGAGTGCACGCCCTTCAGTATTGAAAGCGCCTTCGTTTTGAGCGGCAGCAACTGAGACTCCCGATAGAAAATTTTCACCAAAATCTTTTTTTTTCAATCCCTGATATTGAAGTACCATTTCTTTCTTTGGCAAATTTTGCATGAAAGAAGGTCCCGGCAATATTATGATTGGGTTATGTTTTTTAATTGTTCCCAATCACCTGGATTTATCCACTGTATGTCTTTGTC
>PLCH01000049.1 GCA_003135585.1 Chitinophagaceae bacterium | reverse complement strand
AGCCAATCCATGGACGCGGTTAAAAATAAAGAAAACCTGACCCCCCCTCTCTGTTTCATAATAGATCGCATCTCTTATGAAATCTTCGTCGTAACCATGCACTTCAGTTTGGATGGGTTGACGATTGGGAGGGGGGGTATTTATGATACTAAGATCTCTTGCCCCCATCAAACTGAATTGCAGCGTTCTTGGAATAGGTGTGGCAGTTAGAGTCAGGCAATCCACATCTGTGCGGAAAGTTTTGATTTTTTCTTTGTGGGCAACCCCAAATTTTTGCTCTTCGTCAATAACCAGCAGACCCAGGTCTTTGAATTTAACCTCTTTACCCAACAAGGCATGTGTCCCAATGATAATATCGATTTTACCCCCTTCTAATTTCTCCAGTGTTTCCTTTTTCTCCTTGGAAGATTTAAACCGGTTCACATAATCCACGGTGACCGGTAAATCCTTTAAACGATCGCTGAAGGTTTTAAAGTGCTGAAAGGCCAAAATGGTTGTAGGGACCAGGACGGCTGCTTGTTTACCATCACAGCAAGTTTTAAAGGCAGCACGAATTGCTATTTCGGTCTTACCAAAACCTACATCTCCACAAACCAAGCGGTCCATCGGGGATGGCATTTCCATGTCTTTTTTTACATCCGAAGTAGCCTTACTCTGATCCGGGGTGTCTTCGTAAATAAAGGAAGCCTCCAGCTCTGTCTGCATATAATTATCAGGCATATGTGCAAAGCCTTTTCTTGCTTTTCTTTCTGCATAGAGCCTGATCAGGTCAAAAGCANNACTTTCGTTTTTGTCTTTTCCTTCAGTTTTTGCCATACATCGCTGCCCAGCTTATTCACTTTGGGCAACGCTCCTTCCTTTCCTGTGTACTTGGAAATTTTATGGAGGGAATTAATGTTAACATACAGGATATCGCTGTCCCTGTATATGATGCGGATTGCTTCCTGCAACCTGCCGTTTACTTCTATTTTCTGCAAGCCGCTGTACACACCAACACCATGATCGATATGGGTTACATAATCCCCCGGCTGCAGTTCGCGCAAAGTCCGAAGAGTGAGGGCTTTGTTTTTATTGTAAGCCTGTTTGACTTTATACTTATGATAACGCTGAAATATCTGGTGATCTGTATAGCAAACAATTTTAAGGTCTTCATCAATAAAACCCTCATGAATGGAAACCGGCACAGGTGTAAAGTGGATGTCAGATTTCAGGTCTTCAAATATAGTATACAGTCTCTCCAGCTGCATCGGATTGTCTGCAAACAAATAAATATTGTACCGGCAAGACTCCCGGTTTTTCAGATCTTTTATCAGCAATTCAAATTGACGATTAAACGCAGGTTGCGCTTTTGTGTGAAATTCGATTTCAATGGGGGATTCNNTGAATGGTGAGGGCTTTGGCAACCGAATCAGCGGTAACAAAATCACCGGGGCTTAGCGGTATTTTTTTGCCTGTGTCTTCCTCGTCCCTCCAGCCCATACTATTTGGTCCGCTAAGTCCTGAGGCGATATCCAGGCTACCCTCTTCTGATACCATAAAAAGCTCCAAATCTTCCTCCTGCTCCAGCAACCTTTCTTTTGTAATGTCCCAATCCTCCACCCAGGTGACCGTATTGTCAGGAACAAAATCAAACAAGGATATTTTCTCTTTATCGTCAAATTGTGTTTCGATATTAGGTATAATATTTACCTGCAGCAGTTTTCTTTCGCTTAACTGTGTTTCGGGATCAAATATCCGGATCGAATCCACATCATTGCCGAACAATTCAATTCGGTAGGGCTTTTCATTACCAAAAGAATAGATATCAAGAATTCCTCCCCGTAAGGCAAATTGTCCTGGTTCATAGACAAAATCCGTCCTTGTAAAGCCGTAGCGCACAAATTTTTCCATCATTTCATCAAGGTTGATCGCATCACCGGACTTGATATAGATAATATTGCCTGACAAAGTTTTAGGCAAAACGACTTTTTCAAATATGGCTTCGGGATATGTAACCAAAATTTTCTTATTGCCCCCGGCACTCCACCGGGTCAGGGCTTCTGTACGCAGCATGACATGGCTGCTGTTGTAAAGGCGGTAGTTCTTTTTATTTTTAAACGAGGAAGGAAAATAAAAAATATCAAGCCCGTTAGTAAGGTTTTCAATGGTATTAAAGAGGTAGGCGGCAGATTCAGCGTCTTCACAAATAACCAGATGGTTTAACTGGCTGAGGATACTGTTATTAAAAAGCGAACCAATAACAAATGCCGGCGAACTGCCTTGTAAATTTTTTAAGTAGATTGCCTGGGGCCGGGACAAAGTGAGCCTGTCCGCCAATTGAAAAAGGCGGGGGGAATTATCAAAAAAACCGGATAAAACCTCATTATTCATTCGACCTGCAAATATACGACTTAAGACGTGATTTTGCAGCGCTTGAAACAGAGGTCAAAATCAGGGTCAAAGCAACCTTACCTGGGGAAAATATGTACTGTTAAAGAGGAAGGGATGGGCTATTCCATTTAATAATTGGCATCGTAATCTACCCGGACTTCAACCCTGGTCATTTTTTCGGGTAATACAGCAGCCGGGGCAATATTATTATTACCATCAAACCAGTTCGCATAAAACAAGTTATCTTTTTTGGTAAAAAGAGAGTAGTCACCGGTAGGTAGTTGCACTTTAAAATAGCCATTACTGTCTGTTTCAACCTTTTTTACAAGTTTCGTGTTTATGGCCGAATAGAAGGAAGAGTAGTTTTGCCTGGAAACCTGGCTGGAATTAGTAAGTTCGAAAATATATAATATTGTCTTTATTCCTTTTGGTTCGGAAGTCTTTCTATCGGGTGAGGGCATCTGATTTCCGGAGATTCTGAATACATGCCCTTCGATACCTTGTTCGTTGCCATTTACCCCAGATTCCAGGGCGTGCATAGGACAAAAAGGTATAAAAGAAGCTGAAAAACTTACGAAAAGAAATTTTATCATCTGATGATAAGTTTTAATAC
>PLCH01000508.1 GCA_003135585.1 Chitinophagaceae bacterium | reverse complement strand
GGTTATACAGGGAATATTCCCAAGAGAATACTTTCCATTCTTGCCTTTCAAAACAAAATACATAGAAAGGCTCTGAACGTTCCCATATTTTCTAAATTAAAAATGCTCACTTCTTTTATTTCTTCATATTAATGTTTATTCTTTTGGGGCCCAATTAATATAGATTTGCACAACTTTTCGTGAATAACGGGAAACACTTAGCTCTTTATTTAATTTGTACTTATCAGAAAAAACTATTATATTTGGAGTCTGCCTGTTTTTTTAATTAATTGCAAAATAATCAGCAAATGAAATNNAGGTACTTATACCGGAACGTCAAGTCCCTTTAAAGGTGGAACCGGAAATATGACCTATATATTAAAAAAAGATGATTTCGCTGTTGGCTCAGTCAATCTTGGAGGACCTATAGTTACTTATGGGGCTTACGAAAATACTTGTGACAGTGTTATTATTTCTTCCTGGTATAGTATAAATGGCGATTACTATTCATTGAAGGGTAAACTTTCAAATAATCAGACCGTCATTAGTGGAAAATATTATAACCTAACGCTTACANNCCTTACATCTGACTCAGGAAGTTTCTCGATGACCAAACAATAAAATATCAAATCAGAGTAAGAAATTCTTCCTGAATTGAAAAGAATAACTGCTACCCATATTTTTATTTGTATCATAGCAGATTTTTCTAGGATTTTTCAAACGTTTTACAGTTTCGCCAATAGCAATTCCCTGTATTTCCTGCAGAAGACATCGCGACCGAATTTATCTATTGCTATTTGTCTATTATTCTTTCCCAGTTTCATTCTTAATTCAGGATCTACGATCAATTTCCGCAGCAGGGCAACCCCCTGCTTAACGATTTTAAGTTCATCGGTCTCTGAAATAAGCAGTCCGTTTTTCATATGGGTGATATAATCAGGAATCCCATTCACTGCTGTGGATAAGACGATCTTGCCATAGGACATCATGGTCATTACCACAATAGGGAGACCTTCGGATGCAGAAGTCAGAATTAATACGTCGGAATCTCTGTAGATTTTTTCCATGAGTGTCCCATCGCTTACATTCCCATAAAAGCGGCAATATGGATATTGACTTGTGTCAATGATATTGCCAACGTCCCCCACGAAGGAAAAATGAATATTATCATTTGCCTCTTGCATTTTCCTTGCTATCGCCGCCACCAGATGGATTCTTTTTTGAGGGGCGCCCCGCCCGATAAAAACAACTTCGAGCCTGGGATTATTGGTTTCTTTAAATTCGGGAATGTCCACTGCATTATCAATAAAATATAGCCTTTTATACAATAAAGGATCAATCTGATTCTTGTCGTATAGTTTAATGACATCTTCTTTCAGTTTGTTGGTGCTGAAGATTCTTTTGTCAATCCTGTCAATAAAACCGATGGTATATGGAAACCAGGTTGGTAGATGGCATAACTCAATACAGGGGATATTTTTATTAATATGACGAATTATTTTATAATAGAAAAGGCTTTCCCCTCCAAATACTACCGGATCTTTTGCGCGGTTGATCCATGATGTAATGACCCCTCTGAAAAAAAAATTTACAAAATGAAGGAGCTTCCTGTCTAAATAGGGATGGAGATCAAGGATTTCGACCCCTTCAATATGGAATAATTCCCTAAACTGGTTATTAATGGGTTTCTTCGAAAAGATAATGAGAGGTTTTTTATCTTTTACACACCGGGCAATGTCAGCATTCACCTTGGGAGCACCTCCAATATCAGCACTCGGAAAAAACAGGAATATATTGTGCTCGGATTTTAAAGGAAACATGTTGCCCCACCATTTGCCCAAAAGGACAAACGGAGACATCAGGATTTGTTCAAACTTTAATTTCCATATCGCCTTTTGATAGGTCAATGTACAGCGTAATATTTGGTAAGCGTCTTGATCAGGTATCCCTTGTCAAACGGGATCTTCAATTCAGATAAAAACGGTTGAATGGGTAATGTATTGATTTTCGGGTCATAACCTTTTTCAATTAACTCATAGTTTCCATTTTTTCCTAGGATTTCTTCCATGACCCGTATAATTTGTAAAACCGGATAATTGACGGGATTGGCAACATTTACCACTTCGTTCTTAAAGAGTTTATTTTGAATTAAGTAATCGCAAATGGCAACGGCATCCTGAAGGTCAATAATATTCCTGGATGCGTTTTTCCAGAGGGAAAAAAAATCACCTGATAAAATGTGCTGTGCAAAAAAATTCAAAACCGTATGCGGGTTATTTGTTTTTCCGGCCAGATTTGAAATTCGGAAAATGCGATAATCACCGTGAAACTCCTGCACAATGGCTTCCATTGCCAGCTTATGATTTACATAGGGGGATGCCTGAAGGGATGGATCATATATGCTGCAGGTACTGAAATAAACAAATAATTTTTCAGCATGCTGCTGAAGGGATTCTGTTAATAAATTGGCTTCCCTCTCAAATGCACCGGTATCTGCGTTAGCTGAATTGGATACGCCGGATGCAAAAACCAGGCAATTTTCATCGTCCTGATATTCCCTGAATCCATTTGCAACCAATCCACTACCCAAGACCATTCTTAAGTTTTTTTTGGCAAATGTAATAATTGAATGCTATATGCAATCATCGCATCCCTTTTTAGGTCTTTGACCTAAACCCACTATTTTTGAAGCAGAATTGCTTTTTATGCCTACTAAATTTCATTACGGATCAGACCATTTATCAAGCGGAAAAGTAATTGCTTTAGCCAATGGCTCCATAAAGGGAGTCCTTTCTGCTAAAGTAATTGAAAGGATCAGATCCAGTGAGCAATTTGTCAGGAATATAGTGGACCGCAATTNNTGCCAACACAAAAATATCGGAGCAAGACACCCTGACTTTACAGCATAAAATCCTTCAGAGCCATAGTGTGGGAGTCGGCGATCCGATCCCTGTGGAATTGGCGAAGATCATGCTTATTACAAAGATCCATTCACTGGCCCAGGGATATTCAGGAGTGCAACTCGGAACACTGGAAAGAATCTTATGGCATATTGAAAATGATTTGATTCCGGTAGTCCCGGAAAAAGGTTCGGTGGGAGCGTCGGGTGACCTGGCTCCATTGGCACATTTGTTTCTCCCTTTGATACGATTGGGTGAAATTTTTTATAAAGGCAAAAGATATAAGGCAAAAGAAATACTGGAGAAATTTGGAACGGCTCCCGTTCAATTGGGACCCAAGGAAGGACTGGCGCTTATTAACGGGACCCAGTTTATTGTTTCCTTTGCCGTAAAGGCTGTTCAGCGAATGCACAATTGCCTGGAGGCAGCAGATATTATTGGAGCCATGAGCCTCGAAGCCCTGACAGGCACAAAGGCGCCGTTTGATCAACGTTTGCATGAATTAAGACCTTACCCGGGAAATAAATTAGTAGCTCAGAGATTGCGGTTCCTGCTGAAAGATTCTGCCATCATGCAAAGCCATGTAGATTGCGGGAGAGTGCAGGACCCTTATTCGCTTCGCTGCATGCCGCAAGTTCATGGCGCCTCCCGGAACGCATGGCTCCATCTTAAGGACCTTACCGAAACCGAACTGAACTCAGTTACAGACAACCCTGTCATTTTGGGCGAGAATGATACGATCAGCGGTGGTAATTTTCACGGCCAGCCATTGGCATTGCCTCTGGATTATGCCTGTTTTGCTGCTTCTGAGATCGGGAATATATCAGACAGGCGCTGCTATTTATTGCTGGAAGGCAAATGGGGCCTGCCTTTGTTGCTGATGAAGGATGTTGGCCTGAACAGCGGATTTATGATCCCGCAGTATACAACTGCTGCTTTGGTGACAGAAAACAAGACCCTTTGTTTTCCTGCCAGTGCCGACAGCATTCCTACCTCACTCGGTCAGGAGGATCATGTGAGCATGGGCAGTATCAGCGGAAGAAAATTATGCTGGGTCCTGGACAACCTGGAATATATATTGGCTATTGAATTAATGAGTGCATGTCAGGCTATTGAATTCCGTCGGCCCCTGAAAAGCAGCTCCATATTGGAATTCGCGCATGATTATGTCCGGGAATTTGTTGGATTTGCAGAAGAGGACAGAATTTTTGCAGATGATATTGGCAAGATCAAAAATATCATCGGTGATTTTTCTTTTGTGCAGAGATTAAATGATTTTTCTTTGTCAGGGCAGGTTCACCTGAATGAGAATTTTGAATTTTTTTCACTGTAATTATTTTAAAGATCTCCCGAAAAATTTATTCATATGGACACTGTAACAACGAGGAAATACGATGCAGAGAAATACAAAACCCCCACCGGCACAAAACTTAATTGCAAGGGCTGGGTACAGGAAGCGGCTTTAAGAATGTTACTGAACAATTTGAACCCTGAGGTGGCCGAAAGGCCGGACGATCTTAT
>PLCH01000166.1 GCA_003135585.1 Chitinophagaceae bacterium | reverse complement strand
CCCTGTATACCGGCCCTGACTTGAACCATTCGGATTCTATTACAATTACGGAAGGAAGATTTGATATCCAAATCCGACAATACTTTAGGTGCTCCAATTAAATAACCATTAAACTATCTTTTATGAAAAAAAAATTTATTATTATCCTGTTGCTCCTATGCAAAATTTATTCTGCAAACTCTCAAATCTTTGCTTCCTCTCAATATGATACCCTTCAGATACAAGACAGCAGTACAATGACTGCCCAACGCTTTCGGGATACCTGCTTTGCCCTGCTTAACTTGTCAGCCTCACAAATACCCAGCGGGTATTTGCTTGATTATTCTCTTAACGCCTTTAACGATTCCATTTTCAACAGTTTGATCAGCAGTAAAATTGATACCATCTCTGATGCAGGAGTCTTCTTTGGCATGCACAACATCTTAACATCCTGTGTAGTAAATAGTAACGCAACTCAGATAGGCCTTACTGATTCCTTCTTTATCAATGCACGACGTTACCAACGCAATACGGGAAATATTCCCCTGCTATTCTTGTATCAACAATATCAAAAAATCAGAAAAACTGCCTTGAGCCAGGGATTGTTCACACTTACACCTGATAGTCTGAGGTTGAAAGATGTAACGGGAAGAAGCAATTCTCCTTATGACAACGAAATTTTTTTCGCATTTTCGCCTGTTCAAAACAGTATTGATCGATCCAATAGTATACCATTTACCTTGCCGAGCCAATTCTGGCTGATGCCTGGGATAACCTCGGTTCAAATCGACTTCGGGGATGGTGCAGGTTTCAGGACACTCAGCCCAAACAATTCGGTCAATATTAATTACGTAGCCAGCGGGATATACTATCTCACCGCCAAAATAACGGTTAATGGGGGAACACTCATCGCGAAAAGCAGTATTCAATATACGATCCCAAAATATTATTACAAACCCGATTCTGTTTGGAATATTACCGCTGCTCCCTTGTACACCACTATCAGTAATTACCTTAGTTCCCATGGGGCGGCACCACTTGGAGTAAAACCATCCGGCCTCACACCATGCTCAGACGGAAGTATTTTTGACGCAGTGAATTGCGATATTGGACCGGGGCAACGGTTTTTATACAAAATGGCTGTGACAGAGTATTTGATAAACCTATAATTGTTGTTGAAGGGTTTGATCCAGATAATGAAGTTACAATAGATAAATTGATGTCTTATTTCACCCTTAATCCGACTAGTTCACCATCCTTTCTTTCTACTATGAGATCACAAGGTTATGATTTTGTCTTTGTACTTTTTACAAAGACAACAGATTGGATTGAAAATAATGCGCAGGTATTGGAACAGGTCATCCAAAGAGTTAATGCCACTAAGACTGGAAATAATAAAAGTACGGTAATTGGAATCAGTATGGGTGGGCTGGTGGCTAGATGGGCTTTGAAAGATATGGAAGATAAGGGAATTAATCACCAGGTCGGGAATTATATTAGCTATGATGCGCCACACCAGGGGGCCAACGTGCCTTTAGGCCTGCAAGTACAGTTCAATGAAATGTTGATAGATATGCCTTTTCTAAAATACATAAGTAAGATTTCAACACTTTATAGCGGCTATACTAGTTACGCAGCTCAAGAAATGCTTGCCACTTATGCCAGTTTTTCCAGAGGTTCATTGAATTTATCGCCATTTAATAAGGTAAGGACCGTATTTGCACAAAGCCTTATTAATAAGGGATATCCGCATACCACCACCAACTATGGCATTAGTCTTGCGCGCGGAAATAATACGAACGGCACAACCAATGCGGGTAATGGAACGCAGTTTGGATTTGCCCCCGGTTCGGCTATTTTTGACGGGGGGATCACATTTTATCTAGACAATATGACGAGTACTGCATATACAGTTCCTGTTAACGGTGCCACTGGTTATATATGCCGCTACCGATTCAGCGGCCTTAAGGTGGCTTCTATTTTTAATATCCCTTTTTTTTCATACTGGGGCGTACGTTCGGTTAACATAAAATATACGGGCCTTTATCCTTATGACGACGCACCGGGTGGTTTTGAAAATACGCAATCTAAATTTGTAAGTTCATTTAACAGCAATACCGGGGTATTGAACATAGGTAATTCTGGAGGCGCACCTTCTGCAAAAAATGATGGCCATTTTGGGCATAATTTTATACCTGTATCCAGTTCACTGGATTTACAAAACCAAGGTTATGGCGTTTCTAATAATTTCCAGAGCAACAACATGTATTATAATATAGATAATAATATTGTCAATCCTGGTCAGGTGACTGGCAATACATTAAACCCCTCCACACTATCCCCGTTTCAATATGTTTTGACATACACTTCAGATTGCAACAGTGGGATAACCTGTGAAAGTTATAGCCCGGATGATTTACTTTCTATGAACAATATTAACCCTTACCAATTTAATAACTGGAACCAATGGCACGAGGCTGATTTATCCAACCAAGCCGCGTTATTTGGCCAAAGAAAATTGTTAAATACTAATACTTTTCCTCCGTGTACATCTAATATCGATTTTTGCACTTTCGGCGGTAGTATAAATGGACCAACACNNACACTAGTTTGCTCTAACACAAATTCAATTTATCAGATCAGTTCGGCATATGGGTTGAATGGTGTAAATATTCAATGGTCTACCCAAAATGGTTTATTAGCTCTTACATCAGGACAAGGAACACCCCAAATTTCTGCTATTGGACTAGGGGCAGGGAATGAAACGATTGTCGCATTACTGACCAATACTTGTGGTCAACAGATAACGCTTACCTACAATGTCCACGTGGGTGGTTATAGCAGCAGTGATTATCCAGTATCAGGTCCTTCCTCAGCGTGTAAAAACAGTCCCGTCAATTTTAGCACTAACACTTTGCCAGGAGCCACCGGTTACAACTGGTTTTGGCCAAGCACCTGGACCTACCAAGGTGGGCAGAATACACCAAATCTGTCATTGACAACGTCAACGACTTCGGGCACTGTTGGCGTAAGAGTCTCCAATGCCTGTGATGCAGGGGGCAGTCCTGCGCAAAAATTCGTACAGGTACTGACTACTTGTGGCAGCAGCATAATTGTATCACCTAATCCCAGTTCCGGTATAGTTAATGTTTCGACCTCCGGAAGTCTAGTCCAGGGTAGTAAGCAAAGCCCAGAAATGACGACTACAATGCATGAGAAAATTTACCAGATACAAGTGATCGATCCAACAGGAAGTGTTAAGAGATCGTATAATTATAGCATCGGAATTTCACAAACGAGCCTTAACCTAGGTGATCTACCTAACGGAGCTTATATATTGAAAATTTTCAACAATTTTACCTGGGGAAGTTTTGAAATTGTGATACTGAAATAAAAAACAAATTTTCCTTTTCCTATTTATAAGAGGCTCCCTCCTAAATGAAACTTTTGGATTTAGGAGGGAGTTTATATTATTTGTATAGCGATGCCATCAAATGCCGATATAATCAGGTGGTTTTGAAAGCTTCCCTTAGTTG
>PLCH01000471.1 GCA_003135585.1 Chitinophagaceae bacterium | reverse complement strand
AATAAAATAATTGATATTGTCAAGTTTTAAAAGAAAATACCATTAAAACTAGAATGTAAGTTCTTCCGAAGGTGAGCCATGCAAGATTAGAGAAATTATTCTAACTTAAGGGGCACAAACCTCATAAAAAAAAATGTAGCGAACTTCAGAAAGAAAATGTAGAGGCAGATAATTAAATCAATTATTAAAAAACTTGGTTGAAGTTCTGTTAAAGCCTGACCACGAAAGTAAATCTATTTGATCCCACCCACAGGCTTATAAAAGGTAAGCAAAGAACCTCTGTCGTAACCTGAGAATAAGGAAGGCCAAATGAAATAACTAATCATGAAAATATCTGCCGCAACCTGATATTCCCCACGGAAACCAATAAAATAATAATTAATGAACACAATTAAAATTGGCTGGATAGGCTTGGGAAATATGGGCAATCCTATGTCGCAGCGGTTGGTACATGCAGGTTATCCCGTAACAGTTTACAATCGCAATAGGGCGAAAGAAGAGGCATTGAAATTGATGGGAGCCACCGTTGCATCTTCTCCCAGATTGTTAATGGAACAAATGGATGTTATAATCATCATGGTTACAGATGATAAGGCTATCAGGGAGATTTTTACAGGAGATAAGGGACTTCTTGGCACAAAAACAAACGGAAAAATCATCATTAATATGAGCACCGTATCTCCAGGCATAAGCAAAGAAATGGCCTTTTTATGTAATCAGGAGGGTAATCATTACCTGGATGCTGCCGTATCGGGAAGTGTGAAACAGGCGGAAGAAGGGCAATTGGTTATCATGGTCGGGGGAAATGAAACAATTTTAGAAAAAGCAAAGCCCATTTTTGAACATCTTGGAAAGCTAACACTGCTTGTGGGTGGTACAGGGGCTGGCAATACTGCTAAACTTGCAATCAATATACTGCTTGCCTTTCATGCACAGGGCCTTGCGGAAGCGGTTGTTTTTGCACGGCAAAACGAAATTAAAACTAAGGACTTGATTACATTGATTAATAATAGTGCATTGGGAAATGTATTTACTAAAATAAAAGGAGATGCTATTATTCAAAATAATTATAAAGCTGCGTTTGCGTTGAAGCATATTGCAAAAGATTTACATCTGGCTAAAGAGGTAGGATTGGCAACACCAATGGGAGAGATAGCATTTAAAACATTTCAACAGGCAGAGCCAGTTTTGGGAGAAGAAGATATTATTGCTATTATAAAACACATCGCTTCAAGTAGTGAACAATCCATCACCAATTCCTCTGAAACCCACTAGAATTCGGCTAAGTCACTTTCTTTATCGCAACGTAACAAATTGGCCATTTGCGCAATGCATCTTTTACGAAAACAGTTTAAGTTTACACAATTGACAGAAACACCATTTTGCTTCCAGATTCGGAATGTTGTTTTCCACAACAGGTATCTACAATACAAAATAAAAGTTTTAAAGAATCAGATTTGCATTTCCTATCTTTAGTATCCTCCTTATTGATTTCTTCCTTTATTCGCTCCCTCCGACTAATTACAGCTTATGAAAAGAAGAACCTTCGTTTGGCTTTCCACTGTTAGCGCCGCCTCGCTATATATTCCGGCTACAAGCTGCCACTACCGTAATTCCGCATTAATTAAAACATTGGCGCAGCCACAATTCTTATCACGCATCTGCGACGAGAAAACTATACGCGAGATTGGCACGGCCTATAAAAAACAAATCCCTGCCGAAAGGGATGAACAAACCCTGGCAAACATGGTTCTCACAGACAGCTCCGGGAATGCCATTCCCGAATCAACCGACAGTACAAAGCTTTATGCTTTGCTGAATCAAACAATTCAACAGGATTTTGAAATGGGCCTGACAATTATAGTGAACGGCTGGGTGCTTTCCCAAACAGAGGCACGCCAATGCGCCCTTCTTTCGTAACATACACTTAAAACTTTGTCTATGCATATTGATGCCCGAACGCTACCCGACGGTTCGTTAATAGAAGGCGATATTTGTATTATTGGCGCTGGTGCGGCCGGTATCAGTCTGGCGCTGGAATGGATGAATACTCCCCACAAAATAATTTTGCTGGAAGGAGGAGGTTTTGAATATGATGAAAAAGTGCAGGAACTATATGCTGGCAAGACCACCGGCCAGCGCTACTACCCATTGAAGTCAGCACGCTTGCATTATTTTGGCGGCTCGACGGACCATTGGGCCGGCTTTTGCTCCACGTTTGATCCGATTGATTTTAAGAAGCGCGATTGGGTGGCACATAGCGGCTGGCCCATTACTCGTGCTGATTTGGATCCGTTTTATGCAAGGGCGCAGAAAAACGTAGACCTGGGACCCTATGAATATNNGCCCACGCGCTTTGGCCAAAAATATAAAAGTACCATCGTAAATGCAAAAAACATTCATTTGTACACATACGCCAACGTAGTGAATATTGTTGCCAATGAAAACATTTCCGCCATCAACCAGGTAACCATAAAAAATTATGCGGGCAAACAACACAGGGTACAGGCAAAGCAGTTTATTCTGGCCTGCTGCTCTATCCAAAACGCCCGGCTGTTGCTGGCTTCCAATACCCAGGCCCCAAAAGGCTTAGGTAATGAAAATGATTTAGTTGGCCGCTTTTTTATGGAGCACCTGGAAATAAAATCCGGTGAATTGTGGCTGGAAAAACCGAATCCCTTGAAATTATACNNGTCCGCGCCGAGCTGGCGATCGGCGAGCAAAAACAAGCTGAATATAAAATATTAAACGGGACGGTTTCACTAACACCGCTAGCCCTTGCCAAATTAATGCCTCCAACGATCAATGTGTGGACAGATGCCGATCCACGGCAAAGCCTGAGCAAGTTGTTTGCAATGTTTGGAAAAGCGGCACAGATAAAACCGCCTCCCCCTGGTTCAAAGATCAATAACGGTTTCGAGCTTTTTACGCGCATCGAGCAGGCGCCTAACCCTGACTCGCGTGTCACGTTGGATACAGAAAGGGATTCATTAGGGATGCCGCGGGCTACCTTGCATTGGGAACTAACCCCGCTTGAAAAACGAAGCGTCCGCAAAATTCATGAACTGATCGGCCAGCAGGTGGGCCGCGCCGGAGTGGGACGTGTAAAAATGCTAAATTATTTGCAAGATGAAAACGATAACTCATGGCCAGAATTTACAGGTGGCGGCTGGCACCACATGGGCACTACGCGAATGAGCACTAATCCCAAGGAAGGGGTGGTGGATGAAAACTGCAAAGTGCATGGTGTTGCTAATTTGTACGCTGCGGGAGCGTCCTGTTATGCTACAGCGGGAGCGCCTAATCCAACCCTTACCTTAATTGCGTTGACGCTGCGGCTATCCGATCATCTGAAAGAAAAAGTAAAGCAGAATATTGGGTAACGAAGTCATGAAAACTTCATATTCATTATACAGCTGCATATTCGGATATCCTGGCCCTCTATTAGTATAGATATTTGTGCCAAACTGGACCCGAATGAATAATTCTGGTCCCAAAGTAAGGGTGCAAGCAAAAAATACCGATTGAGGTAATAAAATCATTAAATTCAAGTAAGCAATTTGCAAATTGTTTTTCCGGTTTTCTTCATAATTTTAATCAATAATTTCATATTGAAGCCGATCAAGTACGTTTTTTATTCCATCCCCGCCTAACCCTNNACCCCATCCCGTCCATACCCTGCTAATTTCAATTCAATCATCTCAAAATTCCAACTCATGCCTGAAAATTCACAAAATTCATCGGTATTGGTCGTAGGCGCCACCGGTTTTCTGGGAATGGAGATCTGTCGCCAGTTGGTGAATGCCGGGAAAAAAGCAAAAGCATTGGTTCGTCCTTCTTCGGACCCAGCAAAAGTAAATGCCCTTCACCAGTTAGGAGTGGAGATAAGCGAGGGTGATTTGAAGTACCCCGCTTCAATCAAAAAAGCCATGGATGGAGTTGGTTCTGTTATTTCAACAGCATCCTCCACCTTCTCCCGCCAGGAGGGGGATTCTATTGAAAGCGTTGACAACAATGGTCAGCTAAATCTGGTTCAAACTGCCAAGGATGCCAGGGTTGATCAGTTTATTTTCATTTCTTTCTATCCAATGCCCGGAGACTTTCCGTTACAAACTGCAAAGCGTAATGTTGAAAAAAAGCTTTTAGAAAGTAAAATGAATTATACCATTTTGCAGCCTGCTGTTTTCATGGAGGTCTGGCTGAGCCCGGCTGTTGGATTTGATTTCCCCTATTCAAAAGCAACTATTTACGGGGAAGGAAAAAATAAACTTAGCTGGATCAGCCTAAAGGATGTGGCAATGATCGCGGTGGCATCTGTGGATAATAAGGCAGCCAGGAATTCTGTATTCCAACTAGGCGGACCGGAAGCTTTGAGTCCTTTGGAAGTAGTTAGAATTTTTGAGAATCATGTAGGAAACGAGTTTACACTGGAGCATGTACCAATAGCAGCCCTTAGGGCCCAAAAAACTTCCGCTACTGATTCATTGAGCGAATCGTTCGCAGGACTTATGCTGGCTTATGCCGAAGGAGACAATATTGACATGAAGGAAACGCGCAAGGTTTACCCATTCAGGCTGACTTCCGTAACGGATTTTGTGCAACAAGTTCCGGTAGAGCAGGCAATCTAGCATTATAGTTTATCCTTCTGGTCCTGGGTTTTGGTAATCGAAATAGAATAGTTTTAAGACGGACTTACTTTGAGTAATCCTGGAATTGCCTTTCTTTAAATAGAGCGCCTCAATTATTTGAGGCCGCTGACGGGATATTTGGAGACCGGCNNGATCAGGGGCAGATCAGCAAAGGGTTTTCAGTTGACGAGGCTCCCAATTGGGAAAAGGCATTTTTTGCCTTTCATCTAAAGCAAACCAGGCAGGTCGCCCTGCGGGTGGCGATCATACTGGGAAGAATGGGGGCGTCATTAAACCGTTTCTGAATCTCGTACGGTTCGGGTTGGGGGACCGGCAGGGTAATGGACGACAGATGTTGGATTCATATCGCTGATGTTTTTAATATAGTGTTGTTTGTCTTTGACCATAAAGAATTAAGTGGTGTTTATAATTGCTCGGTACCAAATCCGGTCACCAACGAAATCCTGATGAAGACCATTCGGGAAAAAACCAAAACAAAATTTGGCCTGCCCTCTCCAGCGTGGTTGCTTAATATAGGCGCTGTGATAATCAAAACGGAGACCGAACTGATTTTGAAAAGCCGATGGGTAATTCCGGAAAAACTCTTAAAAGCAGGTTATACATTTAGGTATCCATCCTTAGATGGAGCACTGGAAAATATCTTTCACAATGGAGGACCCAGGTGAAAACATTTTGCTTTTTGACGGAGCTTGCAATTTGCGCAGCAGGCAAGTCCACTTCATTGTAAAAGTAAATATTGCGAGCAAGTTCAAATTTGCATCCTTACAATTAGAAAATGATCAATCAAAGTAGAGGGGGCTCACCTGGTTCAAGTCGATTCTACCAAGAGTGAGGCCTTTGACGCAACAGGATAGCTGTGTCAACAAAATTGGATAACAGGTGTTATCCAATCCTATGGAAATAGGAATTGATAGTTTCGCCGCCATGTTCAGCGGTAACAGCAGCAAGGCCATAAGTGATGCTGACGCCATGGCTCAATTGCTGGACAGGATAGAACATGCTGAGCAGACGGGCCTGGATGTATTTGGTATTGGCGAGCATCACCGGAAAGGGTTTCTTGATTCCGCCCCTACCGTTATTTTGGCAGCTGCTGCTGCACGCACCAAACGAATACGGCTTACAAGTGCAGTGACAGTTTTGAGTGCAGCCGACCCGGTGAGAGTATTTCAAAACTTTGCGACACTTGATTTAATCTCTAAAGGCCGGGCCGAAATGGTTGTCGGGCGTGGTTCCTCCATAGAAGCTTTCCCATTATTTGGTTATGATCTCCGTGATTATGATGAACTGTTTGCAGAAAAACTTAACCTTTTACTTACTATCCGAAAGGATGAATTTGTTACTTGGTCAGGTAAATTTCGACATGAACTTAAAAATCTTCCGGTATATCCAAGACCATTACAGAATCCTCTTCCGATCTGGCTGGGGGTGGGCGGAACCCCCGAATCCTTTATTCGTGCGGGAGAATTAGGACTACCGCTAATGGTTGCGATCATTGGCGGTGAAACATACCGGTTCCGTCCGCTCGTAGATCTGTACCGTGAAGCGGGAAATAAAGCAGGTTACCAACCCGAACAATTAAAAGTCGGTATGCACTCGCTGGGCTATGTTGCAGAAAGTACGGAGCAGGCTCTCGAGGAATTTTATCCCGGCTATGCAGAGGCAATGACAAAGGTAGGAAGAGAGCGGGGATGGCCGCCAATGACTAGAGCCCGCTTTAAGGCGCAGATTGGTGCGGAAGGCGCATTGCTGGTAGGTAGCGTTGAAGAGGTAGCTGAAAAGATATTGCGGCATAGCGATGCATTGGGCGGGGTTTCAAGAGTTACTTTCCAGATGGATACGGCGGAATTCCCCCAGGAAAAATTGCTGGAGTCTATCAAACTGATCGGAACAGGGATAAAGCCATTGATCCTTCATTAACCTCATGCAATTTTTAATATTAAATATTGGAAATATCAATTGCTCCAAACAACATTTATTTTACTATTTGTCTCATTTATAGATTTATACTTTCTCTGCTTCCCACTTTGGCGCAGTTGAATATGTTGGTCAAACACTTCCTATGAGGAATTTTTAAAACAGCCCTTTAGTCCATCCCCCATCCACCGCCAATGAAACACCTGTAATATAACTAGCACGTTCGCTTGCTAAAAAAGTTACTGCGGCAGCAAACTCTTCCGGAGTTCCAAAACGTCCTAACGGTATTTCACTTTTAGCTGAAGCGAAGGAAGGTTTGTTTTCAATCAATTCCTTTAACCTTTCGGTTTCTGTATAACCCGGCATTACATTATTGACCGTAATTTTATATATGGCTAATTCATTGGCCAGGGTTTTCATTAAACCAGCAACAGAAGCCCTGACCGAGTTGGATAGAATAAGGTTATTGATAGGTTGTTTTACCGCCATAGATGTAATCGAAATAATTCGTCCCCATTTCTGTTGCTTCATACCAGGCAAAAAACTAGTGACCAAACTGACAACACTTCCCAGCAGGTTATTGTATGCCTGGTCCCAATCTTCTTTTTTTAATTCTTCAATCTTTCCTGTGGGAGGTCCACCGGTATTGGTGACAAGGATGTCTATAGTGTTGAAAACTTCCAATGCGCTCTTAATTATTTGCTCCCTTTCGGCTGGGATAGATAAATCGCCCGCCAGTGCCAGTAATTCTTTATTAGTATGTTTTTCTATTTCTTTTTTTGTCCTTCCAAGATTCTCCTTGTTACGTCCGCAAATAATTATATTGGCACCTTCCATTGCCAGCTCATAAGCAACGCTTCTACCCAGTCCCTGGCTGGAAGCGGCTACAAATGCAACTTTATTTTTTAAGCCAAGATCCATAAGTTATTTCCTTAAGTAATCATCAGTTTTATCCAACCAATCCTGGCGGGGAGGGGCCCATGTGTCTATTTCCTCTACTTCACCAATCATAAGTGCTTCATGTGGCAGGTTCGATGGAATTACCACCACATCTCCGGGATACAGCTCCATGGTTTGTTGTTTATTTTCTCCAAACCAAAAACGCATTTGCCCGGAAATTATCTGTGTCACCTGTTCATGCACGTGATGATGAAGTGGTACTACAAAACCATCCCTGAATTTCATTCTGGCAATCATCAGCTTTTCACCAGAAACGATTTTGCGGGACATGGAAGGATTTACCACTTCGGTTGGAACTGATTCCCAGTTCAGCTTTTGAATCATGATTGGTAGTTTTGGTTCTGATAGTAAAATAAAACAGTCAAACTAAGTTATTGATTTGAAATGATAATATGCAGTATCGGTAGTTCTGGGTCCGATATTTATTCTCATGCACCAGCTACCTTGCTAATATCATCGACGGTCGCTCGCACTTGTACGTTTGGTTATTCTATTCGGCTAATTACCTTGGCAACAAAGACTTAATAGTAGTACATGACCAACTTAGGGCTTTCTAATTAAGTCCTAAGTTGTACAGGTTCCCAGCATTTGTACGTAACACCATGGTTGCAATTTCTTTGGCGCGGCTTTGATTAATTTCTTTACTCCTGATCATCCCGGAAAGTGCAATGGTGAGCGCTTGCCTTCCGGTAGTGGAAGCAATCCATGCACTCATTTCCCAACCAAGGGCAGGGCCGAAAGAAACCGCATCAGTGCCGAAAAGTATTTTTTCGGGAAACTGGGAAAGCCAATCCCTTAATACAGCAGCCAACTGATCGGGTGACCAGACTTGCGTTAACAAAGAGATATCTGCATAGACATTCGGCTTCCACAGCATGGCACCTGTATGACTGGAAAATGTGCCTCCTCCGTGTATAAGAACAAATTTTGTATTGCGAAGTTCTNNTGGATCATTGAACACCGACTCCAGTAAGAGAGGATCGCAACCTGCTGCCACAAAATAGTTACCGGCTCCCGGGAAAGAGTGAATGTGAACTGCCATACCTAATCGGCCGGCTTCGCGAGCTATATAACGGAATATAAAATCCTGGAGTAACTTATATTTTTCATGTGAGGGCTCACCGCCCTTTAAATAATGAGAATATACTTCACTGGCAGACTGCAGTGGAACTTTTTCAAAATCAAGTGAACGCAGATAAGCTGCTTCGAATTTCACTGCGATGCAACCGCCTATTTTTTGAACTTCCAGCGTGGCGGTTACTACTTGTTTCAGGTATTCGTCAAAAGTTACTGGCAGTTTAGATATGCTGAGGTCTGAAAGATATTTTTTTAGGAGCTGAGCTTCCAAAGGAAAAAGTTTTTCACGATCGGGTGTTACTGCAGCTTCTGCTTTTGTTGAGAGTGGAAACAAAAGCGCATCGGCATAAGTAACCCATCGAAATCGCGGTGACGAAAGTCCGTGACCCATTGTTATCCGGTTTCCAAGCATCACTTCAATACCAGCCTGATCTAGGGCCCAGTCTGGAAATTCTTCAGCTTTCTTTTGCTGGACATTCTTTATAGTTTCCATTAAAACTTTCATTGATTTTTCGTTTAGCTCAGTTCCCGTAAACCCATAAAGAGCTTTGCCCGCCTCAAGCCAAATTTGACTTTCAGGCCTCACTCTTGCCGGCAGATCGATATTGCCCAATCCATCTAGCGGTAATGCGTCAGAACCCTTGTCATCCTGATCAATTGTATTTGGATGAGCATGATTATCCACGGCTTTGATCTTCCTTATGAATTCAGAGAGTCCAGTATCGGTTGCAGATTGATTTGAAGTTGGTTCGTTATTGACAGAAGGAGAGTGGTTACAGGATGACATGTAAATTGCCATGAAAGCAAAAAAAATAAATGTAACTATTATCTTCATATTTATAGAGATTATATCGCTTGATGTAATCTTGATCGCCAACGAGTAGGGCACTTCATTGTTGGGACATCTAAAATACGATAGCCCCGAACCGATGCTAAATTAATAATTAATTGTTGAAGATATGGATTAGAAGGTCAGCGATGCTTGTCGAACTGACTCTGAAGCCATTTGGAAACTGCAGCCGAAAGTTGGTGTTGAATGCAGTATACAGACCGTATTGAAAGCGGATGAAAAACTCGGATAGTTTTAGATCTTTTAATTGTATGCAACCACGTTGCGACAGATTCTCGTTTGACGCAGTCAGTCTACTATTCAAGCGGATTTCATTTGACTGGTAAGCTGTAAGTCAATTGGTCTTAGGATTTAAAAATGCTCTTCCTTCCTTTGTTTCCAGGAAATTTACCGCCTCCTGGTGATCAGTAGAAAGACTGACTGGAAGCCATTTTTTCAAATCGGCTTGTCTGGCTGCATCAGCTTGGCTTAAGAGGGCAATTGCTTCGCTTCCCAATACCAAATGCACAGGTGGATCAGGATGATTTGCAAGATCGATCATTGCATTGGCAGCTTTGTCGGGGTCGCCCATAGGAATATACTTGCCACTAGTGAAGAAACTCACCCTCGCGCCTACTGAAGATTCATAACCCTCCACTTCGCGGGCATAGGTCATGGAAGCCCCAGCCCAGTCGGTACGAAACCCTCCCGGTTCTACGCAGCTTACCTTTATTCCAAGGGGTGCAACCTCTTTTGCGAGGGCTTCGCTAAAGCCACCCAAACCAAATTTAGCAGCCTGATATATGGACAACCCTGCATTTCCAACCCGGCCACCTACCGAACTGATTTGCAGGATCCTCCCTGAGCGTTGTTTACGCATTTGTGGGAGTACGGCACGTGTCACTTCTATGGGTGCATATAGATTCGTTTCCAACTGGCTACGCACCTGTTGATCAGTAAAAGCTTCTGCGGCACCAATAATACCAAAGCCAGCATTATTGACCAAAACGTCAATTTTTCCGAATTGATCTATCGCATATGCAACCGATCGATAAACTTCATCCCGCTGTGTCACATCCAGCTTGATAGCAAATACCTGATCTGGATATTTTTCAACCAGGTCATGTAGGGTTTCCGGGTTTCGGGCCGTCGCAGCAACCCGGTCTCCTTTGGCTAGTCCCGCTTCGGTAAGGCTACGCCCCAATCCCCTGGAACTGCCTGTGATAAACCAAACTTTTGTCATTTCAGTTAATATTTAAAAAATACAAAGTTAGCCTGAATACTAGTCGGTAATTCGCAGATTCGAACT
>PLCH01000557.1:215-5061 GCA_003135585.1 Chitinophagaceae bacterium | reverse complement strand
CAATAAAAACCCTCCTGCGACCCAAGGGCCATTTATCTTTTTTGATAGATCAATCGATACTTTTACAACTTCTTTTATTTGATATATTCAAACTTTATGATGCCAGCTCGCCGGTTCTTTTAAAGCTTACCGGAAACTACTTAATTTTGCCAAGGCAATACATCGAAAAAGTTTCTAAGAAATGAATGATAAG
This sequence comes from Chitinophagaceae bacterium, assembly GCA_003135585.1. Classification (GTDB taxonomy): domain Bacteria; phylum Bacteroidota; class Bacteroidia; order Chitinophagales; family Chitinophagaceae; genus Puia. The sequence continues at coordinate 4,868 of PLCH01000557.1, read as the reverse complement.
CTCCGGCAATTAGCCCAAGAACTGGAAGGGGAATTTTACTTTGATACCAAGATGAGGATTTTATATGCCACAGATGCATCTGCCTACCGGGAGATGCCGGTTGCTGTTGCCATTCCCAAATCCATTGCAGACTTAAAAAAGCTGATCGGATTTGCACTTGCCCAGGGCATAGGTCTTATTCNNTCGATGTTTCAAAATATTTTACAAAAATATTGGAATTGAATGCGGCTGAAAAATGGGTCCGTGTTCAGCCTGGTGTGGTAAGGGACGAGTTGAATTTGTTCCTTAAACCACATGGCTTGTTTTTCGGGCCTGAAACTTCAACGGCCAACCGGGCCATGATCGGGGGTATGGTAGGTAATAATTCCTGTGGATCGAATAGTATGGTTTACAGGAGCACAAGAGAGCACCTGCTGGAAGTGAAGACAATTTTGAGTGATGCTTCGATTGTCGACTTTAGAACACTGGGCATAGAAGAATTTCATTTGAAGTGTGACGGGGATACTCTCGAAGCGGCTATTTATAAGAAAATAAGGAGTCTGTTAGGTAATTACGAGAACCAGGAGGAAATAAAAAAGGAATTTCCCAAAAAAAGTGTGGAACGGCGAAATACGGGTTATGCGGTCGATATATTGATGGAAACTNNGCAAAAGAATCGGGTCTGTTATGTGTGCATTTTCATTCCGTTGATGAATCGTTAAGGGCTAACCTGATTGCATTGCATTACAGACCCAATGCAAGTGAATTAATTGATCACTTTATCCTGGAATGCACAAAGGACAATATTGAACAGAGAAAAAACCGGTTTTTTGTCCAGGGTGATCCGGGGGCCATTCTGGTAATTGAGTTTTCCCGAAACAAAAGGGAGGAGATCGTAGAAATCGCGGGAAAGCTGGAGGAAGATTTGCGTTCAGCCGGTCTTGGGTATCATTTTCCCTTACTGTTTGGCGGGGACGCAAAGAAAATATGGTCCCTCCGCAAAGCTGGATTGGGATTGTTAGGCAATTTGCCCGGGGATGACAAGGCNNTCCTGTGATTGAGGATACGGCAGTCGATGTAAATGATCTGCCTTCCTATATCCGTGATTTTAATGAAATTTTAAAGAATTATCATTTGCAGGCAGTTCATTATGCACATGCGGGTTCTGGAGAAATACATTTAAGACCGATCATTAATCTAAAAACGACTTTTGGAAACCAGCTGTTTCGCACAATTGCCCAGGAAATTGCCAGCCTTGTTAAAAAATACAATGGGTCGCTGAGCGGAGAGCATGGAGATGGAAGGTTAAGGGGTGAATTCATCAAGCAAATGGTAGGTGAGAAGAATTATCAATTGTTGAAAGAAATAAAATATTCCTGGGACCCAAATAATATTTTCAACCCCAATAAGATCGTTGACACCCCTCCAATGAATACCATGCTTCGGTATCAGGCAGGCAGGCAAACACCGGAGTTCAAAACCCATTTCCGTTTTTACGGACAGAATATTTTGCAGCATGCAGAACAATGCAATGGTTCGGGAGATTGCAGAAAAACCCAGTTATCAGGTGGAACCATGTGTCCATCCTTTATGGCCACCCGGGATGAAAAGGATACTACCCGGGCAAGAGCGAATATCCTGCGTGAGTTTCTGACCAATTCTGAAAAACCAAACCGTTATGACCATAAAGAAATTTATGAAGTGATGGATCTTTGTCTTAGTTGCAAGGGGTGTAAATCTGAATGTCCCTCCAATGTGGACGTTGCAAAACTAAAAGCCGAATTTTTGCAACACTATTATGACGCCAACGGGATTCCCTTCCGAAGCAGGCTGATAGCAAATTTTAATGCATCGGCAAAGCTTGGTTCACTGGTTCCGGGAATTTATAACTTTATGATGTTGAACAGCTGGACGAGCAGGCTGTTCAAAAAATATTCAGGCTTCGCAGTGCAAAGGTCCATGCCTTTGCTCTATAAAACAACTTTACAAAACTGGTATAAGAATCACCAGTCTAAAAAATCGAAGACTACCCAGCCCCCAGCCAGGAGAGTGTATCTTTTCTGTGATGAGTTTACCAATTATAATGATACTGAAATTGGCATCAAATCAATCCAGTTTCTTGAGAAATTGGGATATGAAGTCATTATCCCTGCGCACACGGAAAGTGGAAGGGCATGGCTTTCGAAGGGCCTGTTACGCGAGGCTAAAAAAATCGCGAATAAAAATATTGGCTTATTAAGTNNTCTGATAACCGAAGAGATGCCAATGGTAGGGATAGAACCTTCGGCCATTCTTACTTTCAGGGATGAGTATGTGGATCTAGCTGACGATGATCATTTAATGGCTGCAAAACAACTAGCCAAAAATGTTTTTTTGATAGATGAATTTGTCGCCCTTGAAGCCGAAAAAGGGAATATCCGCAAAGAACAATTCGTTACAGATAAAAAAATGATCATTCTTCATGGTCATTGCCAGCAAAAAGCATTGTCATCGGTAGAGCCTTCGGTAAAGATATTGTCGCTTCCCGAAAATTACGAGGTGGAAATTATTCCTTCCGGATGCTGCGGCATGGCAGGTTCTTTTGGTTACGAAAAGGAACATTATGACCTATCAATGAAAATAGGGGAATTGGTTCTTCTGCCAGAAATCAGGAGCAGGGCAGAAGATGTGCTAATTGCCGCTCCGGGGACCAGTTGCCGTCACCAGATAAAAGATGGAACGGGCCGGATAGCGAGGCATCCGGTTGAAATCCTCTTTGAAGCATTATTATAATCCATACTTTGCATATGGTCACTTCATCCAGGCAAAATACATCTGCCAAAATTTCAAAGCGTGGCTTTCCCAACCTGCTGAAGCCCTATTCCGGAATGGTTGCACTTCTTATTTTATTTGCGCTTCTTAGTAATGGCGTTAATCTGTTGTTGCCCAGGATCATTTCCCGTGCAATCGATGCTTACACGAATGGAAACTTCGTCATGAGAAATGTTGTTTTTCAATTTTCTGGGGCCGTACTGATCATATTTGTCTTCACCTATAAGTCTCCTGACCCGGTTTGAGAGCGGACTGGACTCAGCAGTACAGGCAAACGGAGAGAGTATCAGCCTTGAACAAAAACAACACATTGCTTTTATGCGGGCAGTGCTAAGAAAGCCGGAAATACTTATTTTAGATGAGGCAACAGCCAATATTGACACCGTTGCTGAAAAGCTATTAGAAGAAATATTACAAAAATTGCCTGCTGAAACGGTGCGAGTCATAATCGCGCACAGACCAAACACCATTGAAAATGCAGATGAAATTTTTTTCGTTAACTCAGTGAAGATTATCCGTTCTGGTTCTTTCAGGGAGGCGGTTGAAATGCTGTTAAACGGACAGAAAAAAGGATAAACGATTAAGCTAAGGTTTAAAAATGACACTGTTTTCTTTTGTCAATTTCTGATGAATGATATTTGTGACATGAGTGTTGTAAAAAAAATGCTGATACCAATCATGCTTCTTTTTCTAAAAGGCCAGGTAAATGGCCAAGCAGTGCGGAAACCTTTTCCCCAGCACGTCCAATATCATACGGGTGTTATTAGACCCAATCATATTTCACAGGAGAAAATGGACGACAGTGTTAAAGTGTTTTATACACGTTGGAAAAAAAGGTATATTCATAAAGGATGTCAGGAGGGACAATATTATGTCTGGTTTGAAAGACCAAGAAGGAATATACAATGTGTATCTGAGGGGCAGGGCTATGGCATGATCATTGTTACGCTGATGGCAGGATTTGATTCAACGGCAAAGAAAACCTTTGATGGCCTCTGGCTGTATTACAAATCTCACCCTAGCAAAAGAAATCCGCGATTGATGGCCTGGGCTCAGACCAAGAAATGTAAAGACCTTGGAAAGAGTTCTGCAACCGATGGAGACATGGATATCGCCTATTCGCTGCTCCTGGCAAATGCCCAATGGGGGAGCGATGGTCCTGTCAAATACCTTGAAGAAGGGCGTGAAATAATAAAGGCAATTATGGAGCAGGAGATCAATTCCCAGACTTATTCAGTTCTTCTGAGTAATGCGGTAGAAAATGACAGCAAGGATTATTTTGATATGCGCACTTCAGATTTTATGCCAGCGCATTTCAGGGCATTTAAACTCGCAACCGGCGAAAACAAATGGGATAAAGTAATAGATAACAATTACAGGCTTTTTGCCTATCTGCAAAAACAATATAGTGACCATGCCGGCCTGTTTCCTGACTTTATCAATCATATAAACAATAAGCCTATACCTTCAAAACCACGATATCTGGAATCAAAGTACGATGGCTCCTATAACTACAACGCGTGTCGTATTCCGTGGAGAATTGCAACAGACTTTATCATGAGCGGCGATAAAAGGGCATATGCCATTGTTGAAAAAATTAACTATTGGATTCGGGAAACTTCTAAAAATAATCCCTACAATATATCGGCAGGCTACACACTTGATGGAAATCATATCAGGAGGCGAAATTATGAGGCTATGAGTTTTATCGCCCCTTTTGCCGTGTCAGCTATGGTTAATGCCAAACACCAGCAATGGCTAAACAAAATATGGGATTATATGCTAAGCTTTAAGCTGAGCCAGTTTGATTATTATGACAACAGTATTAAAATGTTCAATCTAATTATACTTTCTGGCAATTAC
>PLCH01000557.1:0-196 GCA_003135585.1 Chitinophagaceae bacterium | reverse complement strand
GTAGGCTGATGTGACTGAAATTGGAGGCCTTGATGATGTTCAATATGCGGTAAGCCCGAAAGATGAGAAGCTAGCGGAAAGATTTAAGACAAATGTACTCAGAAGGGTAAAAGGGGAATCCAATTTTCAATATGCTTTTCCTGAAACTTCTGGTTCCGATGAATTTATGGAATCCCTTTCAAAAGGACTTATGGCT
>PLCH01000551.1 GCA_003135585.1 Chitinophagaceae bacterium | reverse complement strand
CGGAAGGTAAAAAACTCGCGGCTATTCATCCCAATATCGTGGTAAAAGTACCAATGATAAAAGACGGGGTGAAAGCTTTGAAATGGTTCTCCGATAATGGTATTAAAACAAATTGCACCCTGATTTNNGTTCTCAGCTGGTCAGGCTATATTGGCGGCCAAAGCCGGCGCAAACTATCTATCTCCTTTTATAGGGCGGATTGATGACAGCGGCTGGGACGGTGTACAACTTATTGAGCAGATCGCTAATATATTCGCCATTCAGGGATTTGAATCCGAAATATTGGCTGCCTCCATAAGGAGCCCTTTGCATATCGTACAATGTGCGGAAGCCGGCGCTGATGTCTGTACCTGTCCGTTGGAATCTATTCTTGGATTGCTCAAACATCCTTTGACAGATATCGGGCTGGCAAAGTTCCTTGCAGATGCAAAAGGGGCTAAATAGGGATTAGAAGGGGAATCAGTCCGCAGGAGTCCCCTTCGATGACCGACCTATCATCCGGTCAACTACCACTAAAAACAGGCCCATCCCAAGAAAAGCCAGTAAAAGAAGGCCAATGTTCAAAAAAACCGATGGATAACCCCCGACGCTAACGTCCAGGAAGGGGTAAGGGTAAATCCCCGATAACGCACCACGGAAAAGTATATACGCTAAATAAGCCAGCGGGAAGATGAGCCAGCGCAATGCATCTTTCCATTGCATCAGCCCTTTTGGGGTGAAGATTAACCAATACAAAACATATAATACAGGAATAACATCATGCAATAATGTATCAGCGACCTTTTGGAGTCCTTTTGGATCCCATACCTCGCGCAACAGCGCAGAATAAACCAATCCAACCAAAATGATATACAGCGCAATGGCTGTTTGTATCAAAGGACGCGAAAAGAACCTGCCTAAAGGGCCCTCCGCGTCCACCAGAAGAAAAGTGAGGCTTATTCCAANNGGAGATTGCTAAGGATGGTAAAAAAACTAAAATACCTGATTATTCTACCCAATAAATGCATGCCCGGCGGTACTTTATGGGAGATGACCAGGTACAATTGCAGCATCAACGCGAACCAGCATAGGATGGCCAAGGTCGCTATATAAGGCTTTTCGGACCTCGTTTTAATGCCCATCCTTCTCGGTTTAATTTTTTTGATATACCCTCACATAATCCACCAGCATCTGTTGTGGGAAAATGGTATCATCAACCCCTTTTTGACCGCCCCAGTTGCCTCCCACGGCTATATTTAACAGGAGGTGGCCGGGCTGATTAAATGGCCATGAAGTGTAATCGCTGTGTTCATTGGAGAAGCTGAAATATTTTTTTTGATCCACAAAAATAGAAACCCCCAAGCTGTCCCACTCCAATGCATAAACGTGAAATGCAGTAGAGAAATCAGGTACGGTTGTCACCGCAGTTTTCTGGGTTCCAGCAACATGGTTATATTTCTTGCAATGGACGGATGCATGGATAACGGCTGGATCAAATCCAACATGTTCCATAATATCTATCTCGCCATCATCCGGCCATTTCAGGGGTGTGGTAGAGCTTAACATCCATATGGCAGGCCAGGTTCCGAGGCCTTTTGGAAGTTCAGCGCGAACTTCAATTCGTCCATATTTCCAATCCCCTTTACCTTTTGTAATCAGGCGGGCAGATGTGTAATTCCTGTTTTCCCATTTTTCTTTACGCGTTTCAATAACAAGGTTTCCATTTTCCACCCTTGCATTCTGCGTTCTTTTTGAGGTATAAAACTCCAGCTCGTTGTTACCCCATCCGTCGCCCCCCGTATCATAATTCCATTTCGAAGGATCAGGCAAACCTGAATAATTGAACTCGTCGCTCCATACCAGATGCCATCCGTCGGAAGGTCGCTGCGTGATCAAGCCAGCAGAAAATAGAAACAAAACCGAACAGGACAGCAGTCTTCGAATACTAGTCATAGACAACCAATTTATTTTAAAAGAAAATGTTTACAATCATTTTCGCTGGTATACCCGCACGTAATCCACCAGCATCTGCTGTGGAAAAATTGTATCATCCACCCCGTGCTGGCCTCCCCAGTTACCTCCAATAGCAATGTTTAAAATGATAAAAAAATCGCTCGTATAAGGCCACCCATTAAAACCATAACCAGGATTCATATAGGTAAAATATTTAATGCTGTCGACAGACCAGATGATCTTTAGATCTGTCCATTCGAGTGTATATACATGAAACGAATCCTGAGCATCCCCAATGGTTATATTGCCCCCCTGCTGCGTTCCCTGGGCTCCGTTATACATTTTGTTGTGGGCTGTACCATAAATTACATCCGGGTTAAAACCAACTTCTTCCATAATATCCAGTTCGCCGTCATCGGGCCAGACCAAAGGATTGGTGGCAGACAATAACCAAATGGCCGGCCAGGTGCCAATGCCTTTGGGTATTTTGGCTCGTATCTCAAATTTACCTCCTGTCCAATGGGCCTTTCCTCTTGTTAAAAGCCGGGCCGAGGTATAACTTGATCCGTTATAGTTCTCTTTTCTTGCTTCAATAACAAGATTTCCATTTTTTACTGTTGCGTTTTCAGTTCTTGCAAATGTGTAGTATTCCAGTTCCTTATTTCCCCAGCCGTTACCCCCTGTATCATATCCCCATTTTATGCTGTCTGGAGGTCCGTCTATATCAAATTCATCCGACCAGACCAACTGGTAAGGTTTTGGCGGTGGTGGAGGAGGTGGAGGCGGATTGTTTCCGCCTGAAACGGCACCCGGGCTCTTTTTGCTGCATTGAATCAGAAATAAAACTGAAATAGCCAGAAAAAACATGGACCGGCAACTATAAAGGGGTCTAATTNNGGTTAAATTCCCGCAACTTGCAACTAGTTTTTTGGTAGTTCACCGCCCAACTCTTAAATTTGGCAGTTATTATGAAAAATATTGCCCAACTCCATCAGCCTTACTTTCTTACCCCATGGGTAGGCCGCTGATGTTTTGGCTTTAATTGATAAAACATTGAGGGCTTACCTATACGGTAAGCCCTATTTTTTTAAATCTTGTCCTGAAAGGGAAATAATTTTTGAAATGAAAGATACTTTGTTAAAAAAAAATGCCTTCCTGAAGATTGCTATCCAGAAATCCGGCCGTTTATATGAAGACTCGGTGCAATTGTTGAAGGATTGTGGCATTGACCTGAAGAATGGCGTCAACAAACTCAAAACTGAATCGGATAATTTTCCGATAGAAGTATATTTTCTTCGAGATGATGATATTCCACAATATGTTGAAGATGCGGTTGCCGATATTGGCATCGTTGGAGAAAATATCGTATATGAAAAAAATAAAAAGGTGGATGTTATTGAACAACTGGGTTTTGGAAAATGCCGGTTGTCCGTGGCAGTTGGAAGAAATGAAAAGTATAACAGCATCAATGAGCTTAATGGCAAAAAGATTGCTACTTCCTATCCTCTCCTGGTTAATCGGTTTTTAATGGATAGAAAAGTAAAGGCTGAGATCCATGAAATCAGCGGATCGGTTGAAATTGCCCCAGGTATTGGATTGGCTGATGCAATCGTCGATCTGGTAAGCAGTGGTTCAACCCTGTTTATGAATGGTTTAAAAGAAGTGGAAACCGTTCTTGACTCCCAGGCAGTTTTAGTCAGAAATAGAAATTTGAATGGGGTAAAGCAACAAATACTGGAAAAATTACTGTTTAGGATCCGCGCTGTCAGAAGGGCATCAAACAATAAATATATTTTACTAAATGCGCCTAACGAGAAATTGAAAGAAATCATCGGGGCTTTACCCGGCATGAAAAGCCCGACCGTATTGCCACTGGCAGTTCCGGGGTGGAGCAGTGTCCACAGCGTGTTAAATGAAAATGAATTTTGGGAGATCATTGAAAAACTAAAAGGGTTTGGAGCTGAGGGCATTTTGGTAGTCCCGATTGAGAAGATGATTATATAATTCCCTTAAAAATAAATATTTTATGAAGGTTTTCGATCTGAGAAGTGGAGTTGACCGGTCGGATGGGGGTTGGAAGAAACTTCTTGCCCGGCCTGTTTATGAGGGCATTTCGCTTGAAAATTCGGTAAGGAATATTTTAATGGAAGTAAAGGAAAAGGGCGATGAGGCAGTGAGACTCTATTCCGGGAAATTTGATAATGTATCCTTGGAAAAGTTTGAGGTAAGCAGCAAAGAGATGAAAGAAGCAGACATGCTGGTCCCTGCAGAATTGAAAACTGCCATCCAGGAGGCCTATGCTAATATTGAGTTATTTCACAAAAGTCAGGTAGAGAGGGTTAAGGTGATTGAAACGATGCCCGGGGTGCAATGTTGGCGCAAAATGCTGGCTATTCAAAAAGTGGGTCTATATATTCCCGGGGGTACGGCTCCGCTATTCTCTACGGTACTCATGTTGGGAATCCCTGCCAGAATTGCAGGTTGCAAGGAAAGGATATTGTGTTCTCCGCCAAGTAAAGAAGGGGGTTTGCGACCTGAGATCCTTTATGCAGCAAAGGTTGCAGGGATATCAAAAATTTTTAAAGTTGGGGGCGTCCAAGCTATAGCCGCCTTAGCCTTTGGTACTGAAACCATTCCAAAAGTCAACAAGATATTCGGACCCGGCAATCAGTATGTTACCTGTGCAAAACAATTGGTACAAAGGGAGGGAACAGCAATCGATATGCCTGCAGGACCCAGTGAACTAGCGGTTTATGCGGACCAATCGGCCAATCCTGCTTTTCTAGCTGCTGACCTTTTATCACAGGCTGAACACGGAGTCGACAGCCAGGTATTGTTGGTTTGCAGTTCAACCGTTCTAGCCGAGCAGGTTTTGTTGCAAATTGAGCAGCAGGTCAAGAAACTGGCCCGGAAGGAAATTGCGGGAAAGGCATTGGAAAATAGTAAGATTATTTTGGTACCGGATGCCGAGGAAGCCATGAAACTTTTAAATGAGTATGCTCCAGAGCATTTGATTCTTGCCTGTGAAAATGCTCAAGAGCTAGCGGATAAGGTGGTGAACGCAGGTTCCGTTTTCCTGGGCCACTATTCCCCCGAAAGCGCAGGGGACTATGCCAGCGGGACCAACCATACTTTACCCACCAACGGGTATGCAAAGGCTTTCAGCGGAGTAAGTCTTGACAGTTTTGTAAAAAAGATCACTTTTCAGAAATTATCGCAAGACGGACTATCCAGAATCGGTAAAACAATAAAGTTGATGGCTGAAGCAGAAGGTTTAGGGGCTCATGCCTATGCTGTGACGATCCGGTTAAAGGATTATTCTGCAATCCTTAAAGCCTGAAAGGATAACTTGAATGAAAAAAATAAAATGTTTCAACCGGAGAATCTTTTGCGGGAGAATATAAAAAATCTTATTCCTTATTCATCAGCAAGAGATGAATTCATGGGAGAGGCCCGCGTGTTTTTGGATGCCAACGAGAACAGTTTAGGTTCACCGCTGGTAAAGTGGTATAACCGGTATCCAGATCCTTTGCAACGAAAGGTCAAAGAGTTGTTGGGTAAGGTGAAAGGAATACCCCCTGAAAACATATTCCTGGGTAACGGCAGCGATGAATGCATAGATATTTTGTACCGTTCATTTTGTGTCCCGGGTAAAGACAATGTCATTATTAACGCACCCACCTATGGAATGTATGAAGTG
>PLCH01000271.1 GCA_003135585.1 Chitinophagaceae bacterium | reverse complement strand
ATACATGCGGGAAGATTCCTTGTCAAATACCCACTCTTCCTTGATCTCATATCTTTCAACCAGATCGGGATTAAATACCTGCACGATGGTTGTATCCTTCAGCAATCCTTTGGAACCATCGGGGTCATTTGCAAAATCGGGTATCTGTATGGTTGTTGGCTTGCCCACCATATTCTCTGCAATTTGCCTGAATGTCATAGGGGTTGTAAACCTATCGTCGGCGGTCGCATCAAATGCAGTCACATCGCCGCTCTTGACCAGGTTCAGCAGAATGCTTATGAACCGCTGGTTCCCGTTATCTTCGTTGGCTTTGTATACGAAGGGCAAATTCATTTTTTCATGAACATCAATTTCTCTCCACACCCGCTGGCGGTAAACGGCGTCGTCTTCCCTTATGTGCTCATAGGCAAGCGGGGTACGGTCTTTTACCAGGTTTAGTTCAATGGCCGCATCATTACGCAATGACCTTCGCGGCGTATCAAGCTTGATATCTGCTTCCAGAACGACAACTGCCGGCTTGGTCGTGTCTTTTGCGGGAACCACTGACGCGTTATTGGCGCTGTTTTTATTAGTATTACTTTTCGTTTTGATNNGTTTTGGAGGTCGTGGATCTCTTTTTCTTAGTCCGGGGCGTTGTTTGCGCATTCACCGTCCCAACCGCCAAAGCGATGACCGTAGCCAGTAAACTTAATTTAATCAAACGAGTTTTCATGCGAGAAAATTTACTTATAAATTCTTATATAAACTATATAAAGTCCGCCAGTTCAGATGGACTGGCGGACCACACTATTTTTATCTCAGTTGAAATACCATTGGCGGAATTTGAACGGTCCTGCCATCTGGTCCAATTACCCTGATCTCATCAAAATATATATGGGTTCCGGGACTGGCCCTGTTCACAAGGTTGGCAGCTTGGCCCCCCCATTTATTTCCATCATTGCTTGCTTCCACATATTGAGGAATGCTTCCACCCATTGCACCTAATTTATAACTTACCACTTTGAAAGGGGCTTCAAAATCCGATTCCTGCAGCCGGGCGATCAAACCACCGATTGCCTTGAATTCAGCAGTGTTAATAGCTCCTCCTCTTTTTGCCCCGATAAATCCTGCGGGTAAGGGAAGGTATTTTACACGCATGGGAAATTCGGAATTCTTTCCACTGATGTTGACGATAATTTTTCCCATGCCAGGCGTAGTTGGTTTTGCAATATATTTATCTCCGCCGGTAGCAGTCAGCGTACCATTCGTAAAACTTGCATGCATTTTCTCTCTTCCCGTGCTTCCAGCAGAAATGGAAAGAGGATTATCTACTCCTATATATAACACATTCGTTTTCTCAAGAAAAACAGAAGCTCCGGAAGGCAGGCCCACAGTGTATTTTACTTCCTTTGGTATATTGCCTGGTGAACCGTCGGGTTTGGTATAGGCGATATTTACATGGATTATTTTTTCCCCGGCTCCGTTTGCAATTATATTATATTCAGCAGTTCCGTCTGATCCCAGTGGCTGCACTTTACCATCTATAGTGATAGTCGGTTTTGCAGCAGTACTGAAAGCACCTACACCGGCAGTGATTGTCAATTTATCACCGGGCATAACATAATTTGAACTTGATTGTGCGATGCCCTGGAACTGGTCAAATACTATTTTTACTTCGCCTATTTTTTTGTGGCAATAATCCACTATTTGTGATTCGGAATTCTTAATATCATTCTGAAACTTGCTAAGTATTGTCATAGCGGCAATACTGGGAGTCATATTAAAATAATTGTCGGTCCAGTCTTTAGCTGAATCGCCCGTGCTTACATTACCAGTTTGTGATTTTGGAACCCTGAGGTCTAGCGGAAGATTTTTTATAAATTCAGCTTTTGCGCCAGCGACATCCTTTTGTAAAACAGTNNATTCCCTACAAACTCTTCTGGTTTTAAGATGTTGACCAGTTGGGATTTGTAAGCCTTTAAAGCTTCGTATAATTTTTTACCTTCCCCGTTGCCCTGTCCGGTTTTATCCATCAGCCGGATAGCCGCTTCCAGGTCATCTTCCCTGAATTTCTTTTCGCCATCTTCGGTGTAAGGACCGGATTCTTCTATCAGTTTTACTTTCAAATCATTTATATACTCATATACATCTTTGGATAATTTCTGGGCTTCAAATGCCTTTGGCGCCCAGATCTGGGCATTGGCCTTTGTCTGGGGATCATTCAATTTTGCATTCAGGGATCTATAAGTATTGTCATTCTTTTCAGTGATTACTCCATTGGATTGAATAATGCTGTTGTTTACGGTCTTAAAGGCGTTTAATATTTCAGCAGATACATTCAGCGCTAACATGGCAGTCAGCACCAAATACATCATATTGATCATCTTTTGCCTGGGCTCTTTAGGTAAGGACATGATCGGTAGAATTTAATTTTTTGACGAATGGGTTTTTCATAATTTTTAACATGACCTGATCAGTTTATTGCCTTCCCTGCATTGCACTCAGCATATTTCCATATACATGGTTCAGATTACCCAGGTTCTTTGCCAACAGGGCAATTTGTTCCTGTGTTTTCTTGGCATCACCGACACTGCTCTGCATGGTTTCAGAAGCCTGTACCAGGTTGCTGTAAAATCCATTCATGGCCTTCAGGTGATTGTTGGTATCCTGCAATTCCAGTTCATAAATGGCATTCAGGGATCCCAGATTTTTTGTAAGAACCTGTACCTGGTTGTGGAATTGTTTGGTGCTCTCTGCAGCGTTATTAAAATGACCGATCGTCGTGGTAGCACTATTATAGGCCGTCTTCATGGTCTCCAATGCATGAGAAGCTTCCTTGGTCTTATTTGTATACTCAGTGGTGGCAGCCAGCGCAGCCGAAGCATCACTTATTTGATCAACTGTTGTCCCGAATTTTTTGAATCCTTCACTCAAACGTCCGAGGTTGGCAGGATTGATCCCGGCTTCCTGTAACATTTTATCCATTTTATCCAGGGCAGGATTTCCGGAATTAGCGCCTGCTAATTTTGGCAGAGCTTCTACAAGGGCGTGCATTTCTCCACCGGGAGGCGGCAGGAAAGCATATACCATAAATATAAGTGCTTCGGTGATCAAACCAGCAGTCAGGAAAAAGTTGGCTAATTTCTGGTGGGTAATTTTTTGCCATGCACCAAAAATAACGACTGCTGCGCCAACGCAGACTATCACGTTGACAAGTCTTTCTGTAGATTTTGAAACTCCGGCCATAATTGTAAATTTAAAATTGATTTAATAGGTTTTGTANNCCAAAACGCATTTTATGTGAAAAAATTTTATGACCAGGAAGAAATTACTTACCGTTTTCCTACCAGTGTTGGTGGCAGGTCGATCACACACCGGAAACCGATATATGATTTGGCCGTATCCTGATACTCATAAGTACGTGTGCTGGTCTGCAGGTAATAACCCACATCCTTCCAGCTTCCACCGCGGATCACCTTACGCTTCATGCGGGGCGGATCGGAGTCTTTGGCGTTGTACCTGATATCAGGATTCATATCGTGTTGGAAATTGTAAGCACCTTCATAATACACAGAAGAAGTCCACTCCGCTACGTTTCCTGCCATGCAATAGAGGCCAAAATCATTGGGCCAGTAAGCATCGGCACGGGCGGTATAAAAAGCGCCATCTTCAGGGTAGTTACCACGGCCAGGTTTGAAATTGGCCAGTAAACAACCTTTCTTATTCCTAAGATAATAGTTACCCCAGGGGAACATTGATTGGGAACGGCCCCCACGTGCTGCATATTCCCACTCAGATTCTGTCGGTAAGCGGAAATCAGATTCAGTCGCTTTTTTCTGTTTTTCGAGGAATGCATTCAGGTAACGGGTTCTCCATTCGCAAAACACGGTAGCCTGCAACCAGTTAACCCCAACAACAGGATAATTACCAAATGCAGGGTGAGAATAATATCTTTTGGTCATCGGTTCATTGTATGAATAGGAAAAATCGCGGATCCAAACCAGGGTATCAGGATATACTTTCACTGGTTTTCTTAAAATGAACTGTGCACGATTTTTACCTTCGTTGACCTTTTTGGCAGCTTCTTTCAGGTCAAATATTTCAGACTGATAGACGAATTTGGAAGGATCTAATTCCTTTTTTCCAAAAATCCGGTTATCAGGAGTGACAATCATCTGGTCGATCTTTTCGATTGTGGCTTTATCGCCCCATTTGATGCTTTCGGCTTTTTTCCAGTCAATGGCAAATTTGCCATCCACATCCTTACCGTACTGCATCAGGGTGGCCGCGATGGAGTCTCTTACCCAGTTGGTAAATTGGCGATATTCATTATTGGTGATTTCAGTGGCATCCATCCAGAAACCGCTTATGGACACCTGCTTATTCCTGGCAGTATAGGCATAATTCATATCTTCATCACTGGGGCCCATGTGGAAGGTTCCCGGTGGGATATAAACCATTCCCGGAGGTTTGGAAAGATTGTATTTACTGGCTGGAGCTACCCCGTGTAGTTGGCCGTCATCAGGCAACCCTTTGTGGGATTTTCCGATCTTACCGCATCCTGTCATAGCACAGAGAGTGGCGATAGCTATCAAAAAGGATAGGTTTTTCATTTTCATAATATTAAAGGGTATTGGACAAAAATAATATTTCGGCAATATTTTCATCGCAAGTTTAAAATTTATTTGTTAAAAGTCAAAGCTTTTCGGCCAGTAAATTTCTTAACGGTAGTTTGGCTGATATTATTGTATGGATTATTCATTAAACTTTTGCACATTTTCAAGGAGACGCATTAATTCATTCACTTCAGTTACAGGCTGTTGGCAGGAATACTCCCTGCATAAGAAAATATTTGGCACGGAAGATACAGGTTTCTCCTTCAAAAGGGGGAATTGGTCGTTTGGGACGGATGTAGACTGAAAAACCCTGTATGGAATAAAATTACTTAAAAAATCCATACTCACCTTCCCAATTTCCGTGCCCGTAATGACGACTTCAGGAATAGTATACGCCAGGGCCTGGAAGAGGGTTGCCCATACGCCAAAAGAGGTCGGGTAATTAACAATAGAATGTCCCAGCAGCTGGCAATTGGACAGGGCCATTTCTTTCCATCGCGGCCGGTCGAAAATGATCGATAAATAGAGAAGATTAAAGCTCATTACAGCATTTCCGGAGGGGATGGCCCCATCAACCAATTCCTTTTTTCTCATGATCAGGTCCNNGTCCTTATGGGTAAAAAAGAAATAGCTGCCCTCCTCTTCCTTGAAATTTTCAAGTGTCCATTCTGTCAGATCTTTTGCTTTTTGCAGGTAACCGGAGTTTCCGGTAATTTCCTGCAATTGGATCAATGCAGCAACCAGGTAGGCATAATCGTCCAAAAAAGCGGGAAACCGGGCCCGGCCGTTTTTGAAAGTGTGGCGAAAATGAAACAGCCCGTTTCCTCTGAAATTGGACCATAGGAAATCCATGTTCTTCATGGCCAGGTCTTTATAGCTTTCCATTCCGGTCGCTCCATAAGCCTTGCAACAGGCAGAAACCATAAGGGCATTCCAGCCCAATAAGATTTTATCATCCAGTTGGGGGGCAATCCTGTGACGCCGGCGTTCCAGCAGCTTTTTGCGGCATGCGTTCAGTTTTTTTTGGCTTTCCACAGGATCGCGGCTGTCCCCGGCAACAAATTCCCCTTCCGCGACCCGGGCATGAAGGATATTTTTATTTTCCCAGTTCCCCTGTGCCGTGACATTATAATACGCGCAAAACAATCCGGCCTCCTCCCCCAGTATGGCTTCAATTTCTGATTTGTCCCAGACATAATATTTGCCTTCCACCCCCTCGCTGTCGGCATCCAGGGCAGAGTAAAATCCTCCTTCCACTGACATCAATTCCCGGCTTATAAAATCCAGGGATTGAATAATTACTTTCAGGTACCTTTCGTGTAGGGTTAACTGATAGGCTTCACATATAACGGATATCAATAGGGCATTATCATAGAGCATTTTTTCAAAATGGGGCACCAGCCATTCATTATCGGTTGAATACCGTGAAAAGCCGCCCCCAATCTGGTCATAAATGCCACCCCCGATCATTTTATCAAGACTGAGGCATGCCTGTTTTAGGGCAAGTTTATTTTTTGTAAAATAATAATAATGAAGCAGAAATTGGATGGTGAAGGTTTGTGGAAATTTAGGCGCCTTTCCAAAACCACCCTCCTCTTCATCGGCTGATTGCATGATTTTTTCAAAAATATCGTTCAGATTTTTTTTATCGAAAAGGTTGGTTTCGTCTCCGGGAGAAATAGGTTTTCTCAATCCAAAGGCATTGGATTGTCGCAGGTGTTCAGTCAAATTGTTTGACTGGACTTCTATGTCATTTCTTTTGGCAAGAAAAGATTCTGCAATACCGGTCAGTATTTCTTTCCACGAGGGACGGTTGAAGGCCCGCCTGGGAGGAAAATAAGTGCCGCCGTAAAAGGGCTTTCCATGGGGAGTCAGAAAAACATTCAAAGGCCAGCCGCCACTGCCTGTCATGGCCTGTACCGCATCCATATATATATGATCCAGGTCTGGCCTTTCCTCGCGGTCGATTTTGATATTTATAAAATTGGCATTCATCAAAAGAGCCGTTTCCGGATCTTCGAAACTTTCCCTTTCCATCACATGGCACCAATGGCAGGCCGAATAGCCAATACTTACCAGAAGTGGTTTATTTTCAGACAGAGCCCTTTGCAACGCTTCCTCTCCCCAGGGATACCAGTCAACCGGGTTGTGCGCATGCTGCAATAAATACGGGCTGGTTTCCTTGGCCAAACGGTTGGAGAAAGTAGTGCTCATAGCCTTACAATATTCTGCTAAAACTAACGAAAAAACCAGGGAATGGTTCGGGGTCTGGGCTCGACTATTTCTTCTTCAAAAAATTGGATAAATATTTTTCCAAGGCTGAAACCATGGAAGGTGCCTGTGGTTGCGGAGCTTTGATTTCCAGCACTAAGCNNTCCGAATGCGCCGATCTTGGTGCCGTTTTGTTTGTATTTGGGAAAATTATCAAAGAGGCTTTTGACTCCGCTGGGTGTAAAAAAACAGATGATATCATATTCCTGCGTCCCCAGCAATTCCTTTATGTCGTTGCTGATGGTACAATACATGAAGGGTGTGGCATAACCGCAATTATTATTTTTCAGCCAACCCACAATTTCATTATCCTGCTGGTTCTCTGAACAGGGGTATAGGAATCTTTCGTTTTCCTTATGCTTGTTTATTACATCAAACATGCTTTTGTTGGAGCCATCAGCACCATAAAAAACTTTTCTTTTACGGTACAGGATAAACTTTTGAAGATAAAGGGCCACCGCCTCAGTAATGCAAAAATACTTTGTATCCTGTGACACGCTGACTTTTATTTCTTCGCAAATCCTGAAAAAATGATCAATGGCATGCCGGCTGGTAAACNNATTAACAGCTGAAAAACTGGCTATTTCAATCTTTTGTTTCCTGAAATCTTTGGCAGCGATGGGCTCAAGACGAATAAATGGATGGAAGGCCAACTCTATATCGTATTTTCTGGCAAGCTCAAAATAGGGAGACCTGTCAGTATCAGGCCTGGGTTGCGTAATTAAGATTTTTTTCACAATTTTAGCAGATATTCCTGCAATTCCATTTTTTTCACCGTTCTTGACCATGTTCTTAGCTATGGATGGCAAAATTAATAAGCTTTTTCCAAATATGTTAATAAAACCTTGTAAATCAATAGCAGGGGTGCTACCTCAAAGGCGCAAAGGTAAAGAAAAAAGTGAAACCCGTTTACTTTTATTTCTTTCCTTATCGGGTTATAGGAAACGATGAAGCGGTAAACAAAGAAAATGAATGCCATAACGATGGAAACCGTAACCATTATATCCTTTACCAGAGAGCCGGATACGGCAAGGATCAGGAGGAAAGGGAGCAAAAAAATTCCAAATATTTTATTGGCCAGGAAAATAATAAAAATATAGCGGTCAGTAGCCCGCTTGATATTAAATATCCAGCCTGAAAATTTCAAAACCAGGAATTTGGCCAGGTATAAAATGCACAGGATGGCCACGCAATCCAGCGATAATATCCAAAAATCAA
>PLCH01000344.1 GCA_003135585.1 Chitinophagaceae bacterium | reverse complement strand
CAATTATATGGTCTGTTCTGATCATCCCGGAAAAAGGCTACCGGTAATTGGCATACGGTTCCAGCTCCTTCAATTCTTCTTCAATCTTCCTTAACCATTCCTCCTGTTTGCTCTTATTGATGGAGAAATTTGTTTCAGCGTCATAGGCCAGCTGTCTTGCATGTTGCTGACGCATGATCCCACCATATATTTTATCAAAATCCTTTTTAAAATTTGTGGAAGGGATCATTTGTGTTTTTAGTTCCTTACTGAACCTCCTGGCATAAATTTGAGCGATATCGAATTGCCCCTGTTCGTGTGATAAAATATAATCATTTTTAATACTTACCCATGATTTGCTTTTATCAAACTGGCAGCGTATATGATAGATTAATGTATCCCGTGTATACCCTAATTCCACTGTGATCGTTGTACTTGTCAGTGCAGCATTGGGGGAGCCCTTCACCGGCTCGGCCTGGAAATCGGCCCAGGTCAATTTTCTGTCAGCACGCCAGTCAATTAAATTTGATTCATGCATTTGATAGCGGGAAGGAAGAAAAACCAGCAGTATACTGTATATTAAAACTTTCATTTATTTAGGAATTAAAAACTCCATCAAATATTTTGATGGAGTTTCCTGGAAAGAAATCGTAGAGGCTCTCTTAGTTTAAGAATTCAAATTCGCCGCCAATATCTGCATTTTATTTTTAATTTGATACAATATTTAACAAAAAAAATTAAATTTTAGGAGACCCTGCCAATATTTCACTGGAAACGCCTCTTTTGTATNNCGGATAAATTCTTCAGCCAGATTTCTTGCTTTTTGATCATAGACGTTTTTGTTTGCCCATGTATTTCCGGGGTTGAGCAGATCTGAGGGGACACCCGGGCAGCTTTTTGGAAAAGCCATTCCAAAGATTGGATGGTTTTCATAGGCGACAGCATCCAGCCTTCCTTCAAGAGCAGCCTTGATCATTGCCCTAGTATGGGTAAGTTTAATTCTTGTACCGACCAGATAGGGGCCTCCTGTCCATCCGGTGTTTACCAACCACACTTTTACCTGATGCTCTTTCATTTTTCTACCCAGCATCTCTGCATATTTACCAGGATGCAGGGGCAGAAAGGGTGCCCCGAAGCAGGCACTGAAGGTTGACTTCGGGTCCTTGATACCGGTTTCCGTACCCGCTACCTTGGCCGTATAACCGGAAATAAATTGATACATAGCCTGGGACGCCGTCAATTTTGCTATCGGAGGCAAAACACCGTACGCATCGCAGGTAAGAAAGAAAATATTTTTTGGATGATCCCCGGTTGAAGTCTCCGATGCATTGCTGATATAATTCAGCGGATAGGATATCCGGGTATTTTCTGTTATGGACCCATCATTGAAATTGATCTGGTTGGTACCGGGGAAAAAATTTACATTTTCAACCAATGTTCCCTTCCGTATGGCGTGATAAATCTCAGGCTCACTCTCTTCTTTCAGGTTAATGCATTTGGCATAGCAGCCTCCCTCAAAATTAAATATATTATCCTCGGTCCATCCATGTTCATCATCACCGATCAATTTCCTTTCGGGGTCTGCGCTTAAAGTTGTTTTGCCGGTTCCGCTAAGACCAAAGAAAATTGCGGTATCCCCATTTTCACCCATATTGGCCGAGCAATGCATACTCAGTACATTCCTTTCATGGGGTAATATGAAATTGAGTATGGAAAATATTCCCTTCTTGGTTTCACCCGTATACCCCGTCCCTGCAATCAGGACTATTTTGTGCTTGAATGAAATAATAACCGCGTTGTGTTGCCTGACGCCGCATTCTGACGGGTCAAGCCTTAATCCCGGTGCGGATAGAACATGCCAGTCTGCTTTAATCGACTCCAATTCCTCCTCGGCGGGACGCAAAAACATGTTATAGGCAAATAAATTTATGGCAGGGGTTTCATTGATGATTCGGATGTTCATGCGGTACCGTGGATCGGCGCAGGCATAGCAGTCTCTTACCCATATTTTAGGCAGTTTATTAAGGTATCCGGTCATTTTCCCAAGGGCAATTTCAAAATATTTGGGGCCAATGGGAAGATTGAATTCGTTCCAGTCAATATATGCGGACGTGAGATCATCCTTTACGATAAATCTGTCTTTTGGACTGCGTCCGGTAAATTCGCCGGTTTTAATGACAAGGGCTCCCTTGTCACTGAGAGCTCCTTCACCCCTGCGAAGGCTGTCAAGAACCAGTTCGTCGGGAGTAAGCTGGTATTGAAGATTGTTTGAAACGCGGAGACCAAGCCTGGCTAATTTGCTTACAGGAATAGAAGAAACCGGTATTGACATAAAAGCAATCATTAGATAGCCAGCAAAGCTAAAATTTAATTTTATCTAAAAAAAGGCTGTATAAACCATGTTTATTTTGATATTTCTAAGATAAGCAGCTTTTTTTTAAATATATTCAATTGCAATATACAGCCAAGGGCTTACAGAATTAAGCAAAAACTAACGATTGTTAGCTAAAAAATATATTTCTTTTCCTTTCCAGGACTTTTGTAAAAAAGGAGTTCCGGCCAAGCCTTTATAAGCGCCT
>PLCH01000517.1 GCA_003135585.1 Chitinophagaceae bacterium | reverse complement strand
GCACTCCCACACAAGGAACTTTCAGCGCCATTCTAGCAGCAATTTATCATTTTTAAATACAACAAAAGCAAACCCGATTTATTAACCAAAAACCTCAAAAAAATGTTTTTGAAATATCTAAACAAGCCGGAAGGCAACCTGGTTGCAACCTTCAAAATGACAAAGGCCGAAAAGTGGCGATTTTGGCTAAGTATGTTCGGTGGAAAGATTATCGGTCTGATCCTCGTCCTTATTGCAATGGGATTTCTCCCTGCAATAATCGGCGGAGTCACCGCTCATGCACAAGGAGCGGCCCCGGTTTATACCGCGCATGAAACCAGCATGATGAGCTCCATTAATACCGTGTGGACCCTGGTAGCTGCATTTCTGGTTTTTGGCATGCAACCCGGGTTTGTAATGCTGGAAGCCGGATTTGCACGCAGAAGGGAAACAGTTAACGTTCTGATGGAATGTATTTTCGATACCTGTCTGTGCGGACTTCTGTTCTGGGCATTTGGGTATGCTTTCATGTTCAGCCATGGTAACGGATTTATCGGTTATCATTGGTTTTTCCTTGCAGGCGCTCCTGATACTTACGAAACAACCGGTGTTCCGGTGATCGCACACTGGATTTTCCAGTTTGCATTTGCCGACACCTGCTCCACGGTTACTTCAGGCGCCATGATTGGGCGTACGGGTTTCCGCGGTGATATTTTATATAGCATCGGCGTTACCGGGTTCATTTACCCCATTATCGGTCACTGGGCCTGGGGACCGGATGGTTTCCTTGCAAACATGGGCAGCGCGGGTAATTTTCTGCCAGGCCTAGGGCAGGGCTTCCGCGACTTTGCAGGATCTACAGTCGTTCACACAATCGGCGGAATGGTTTCACTCGCAGGTGCCATGGTGCTTGGACCACGCCTCGGAAGAATTTTTAAACGGGACGGGGGAGGACCAATGGCGCCCCATAACCTCACCATCGCAGCAGTTGGAGGTTTTATTCTTTGGTTTGGATGGTACGGATTTAATCCGGGCAGCACTCTATCGGCAATGGATGCCCAGGGCATCGGCCGGGTTGCCACCAATACAACCCTTGCGGCTTGTGGCGGAGGAATGGCTGCTATGATGGTTGCTTTTCTGGCCGGTTCAACAAAGGGAAAATTTGATCTTGGATTTACAACCAACGGCTTTTTAGCCGGCCTGGTTGCTATCACCTGCCCTTGCTATTGGGTCGATCCTTTAGGAGCTATATGCCTTGGTTTTGTTGCAGGTATCGTCGTAGTGGTGGGCGTCTGGGTATTGGAGTGGTTCCGCATAGACGATCCTATTGGCGCTGTACCTGTGCATGGATTTGCCGGAATTTGGGGAACGCTGTCCCTTGGATTTTTTGCCGCCGGAAAATTCGGCGCAACAGGTGCTACGGGGGCAGATAATTCAAGCCCTGTCGCAGGACTTTTTTACGGCGGAGGTACCNNGGTACCTCTGTTCTAAAAGCCCAGGCGATCGGAAGTGCTACCATCACTATAGCAACCTTTATTGTAGCATTCATAATGATGTGGTTAATCAAGCAACTGCCCCATCCATGGAGTCTGCGGGTTGAAGGTAAAGGTGAAGTGGGTGCAGGTGGTTTGGATTACTGGGAACATGGCTCAGACGCCTATCCCGATGATTCATCTACCGGTGAACTGACTCCGGACTACGACATAAAACCGCATCATCCGAAACCCACTCCGCAATATAGTTAGTTAAAAATTCGAGGAAGGTTTGTATAGAAAAAGCGTTGTGCTGAAGCACAACGCTTTTCATATTTTAATGAATATTATTTTTATCGTGCTATTCTTTTCTTGCCCAGTAAAGAAAGAAACAGCAGTACAACGCTGACAAAAGTGCCTATTTTAGGCATCAAGGTTTCGGAAGACGCCGACATGATACCGAAAATAATGGCAAGCACTAAAAATACCGGAGCTAACTTTAACATATAGAAGATTTTAGGAAATTAAATAACTGAAATGAATTGTTTAACGATGCAAATTATACCAGATAATGGAATTATCAAAACCTTGCATTTGTAACTCTTTAATTCATAAAATCTTATATATGTTCTTTTTCCCCATCCGGAATTGTCTACAGGCGGAGCGGGATGTAAATTTTGGGCTACTTTTTGGCCGGGATCATAAAATCTAAATCCATACCCGGAAAATATCCTCATTAATTTTATTCCTTCGCTCCCAAAAAAAAATAAAAAAAAATATTTTTTTGAAAGAAAAAGGGGNNAATCTTTATTGAATTATTGAACTCTGAATATAATGGGGGTCTTCTGCAAATTGCCAATTTGAATACTGAAGCAACTATTCTTATTTACAGTCACGACCACTCCATAGAAAAAACTTACCACCAGGCCCACTTTATTGTCCTTTATTTCATATCCCTTATTTTTTAAAAAGGTCCTTAGATGAGGAAGAAAATCACCGGGATGACTGCCTGCATTGACTGCCAATTCCACACAGTTGGATTTTATGTTATAACGCTTTCTTGCCTGTTCGAGTGAATTCATTAAAATCATTTTTTCATCCTCACTCAATTCCTTTTCGTGAGGCAAATCATCCGCCGTGGAAGCCGGTTTATTTTTTGTCTTGACAGCGGGCTTAACCTTTCCGGATTTTGCAGGTGGTTTATGGAGGCTGTCAGCTGGTTTGGCAAGCGCCGAATCTTTTGGTTTATTGACCAGGGAATCCGTTTTCTTAATTGTATCCAGACTATCCTTTGCCTTTTCCAGGGCTGTCGCAATCTGGATTGAATCTTCTTTTTTTAATTCCTTCATCTTTTGAACAGAAACATTCTTTAGGCNNGCGACATCCAGGCTTTCAGTGTATAACCGGAAAGGGGTTGTTAACCAGGATACAATGGCTACGATGGCAAATACGACAAACCATTTTCCCTGGGTGGTGTATTTATGCGTTTCTTTATGATAGATTTCGTATTGTAACGGAATGATGGATATAATAAGGGTTGACAACAAGGCGATCCCGCTCAGGATGAAAT
>PLCH01000545.1 GCA_003135585.1 Chitinophagaceae bacterium | reverse complement strand
GTGCTGGAGCGATTCCTGTTGTAAAGGCTTACAGGTATCCTCCTTCCCCTTTTCCTGCCGGCTGGCAATCTGCTGTCGTATTTTTGATAAGGTGCCGGTAGTATTGGTGACGGATCCGGATTGAACGAGAGAGGTTTCGGGTGACAGGTCACTGGAACTGACCCCTGATTCAATAAATTCCTCCGGATCAGCTTTCCCCTTGATTTGATCAGAATGTATTAACAATCTGGCAGTTTCACCGGGTCCTCCTGTTTCCTTCTTCCTGATCCGTTGCACGGACTTTACGGGCGAAACGCCGATAGGTCTAATGTTTCGGAAGGCTACCGGTTTGGCTGATTCAGTTAGCTTTTTTTTCCCGGTTACCTCGCCAATGGCTACCAGTTCAATGGCTTGTTGCAAATAACACAGTTTAATCAGTGCCAGCTCAACATGTAGTCGTTTATTCCTGGCGGCTTTGTAGTTTAATTCAGCCTCATTCAATACATTCAGGGCACCGATGAGGTAGGCTATATTTGCTTTTTTTGCCGTGGCCAAATAATTCTCCTTAAAACTTTCGACGACTTCCAACAAACCTGCGGCTTTTTCATCTTTACATACCAGCAAGTTCCGGATAAATTCCGCAAAACCATTCAGGACCAGATCGCCTTCAAAACCTTTCCTGTTAATACCATCGAAGAGCAGCAGGGCATCGGCCAGGTGTTGCTGTTGCATTGCCTCGATTAATTTGAAATAATAATCAGCATCAAGGATACTGAGGTGTTCGAGGGTATTCTGATAAGTGACTTCGCCGTTGGTAAAACTCACGATCTTATCAAGGATACTCAAAGCATCCCTCATGCATCCCTCACTTTTTTGGGCAATGACCTGAAGGGATGCCTTTTCTGCCCTGATCTCTTCCTTATTGCAAATGTCCTGCAAATGGTCTACTGTATCGCTGGTGGTTATACGCTTAAAGTCAAAAAGTTGGCACCTGCTCAGAATAGTGGGAAGAATTTTATGTTTCTCGGTTGTAGCCAAAATAAAAATGGCATAAGAAGGTGGTTCTTCAAGTGTCTTCAAAAAAGCGTTAAAGGCGGAAGAACTCAGCATATGAACCTCATCAATAATATAAACCTTGTATTTGCCGGCCTGCGGGGCAAACCTTACCTGTTCAACCAGGGTCCTGATATCATCCACAGAATTGTTACTCGCAGCATCCAGTTCATGTATGTTTAAGGAGGTTCCCTCATTGAAAGAAAGGCAGGAATTGCATTGGTTACAGGCTTCCCCGTCAGGAGCAGGGTTTTCACAATTGATGGTTTTTCCCAGTATTCTTGCACAAGTGGTTTTACCCACTCCTCTGGGACCACAAAACAGAAAAGCATGGGCCAACTGGTTATTCTTAACAGCATTTTTAAGGGTGGTGGTAATATGCGATTGGCCTACAACGGTAGAAAAATTTTGTGGTCTGTATTTCCTTGCAGATACGATGAATTTGTCCATGATATTGAGCCTGAAATCCGAAGCCTGGCGCTTCTGAGGGCGGATTCAGATTATGCAATAATAATAAAGTTTTAAATGCGGTGTTTTTGTTTTTACACATGCCTGATTCGCAGATGCTTACTCATCCTTTTTGATTTTATCCCTATTTCTTAACAAGGCGCCAAACCCCTTTTGGTAGCCGATCAATTCAACATGGGGTGTCTCTTAAATTCTCGGGTCCTGTCGAATAAATACCGGTAGGTGATCAGTATCCNNGTTAATCATCTTGGGATTAAAATCACCTATCCATTGGCCCTCGTAAGAGGTATAGGGCGAATTGGGTTTAACGATTTTGGAAGCTTCAATGATCATATAGGCATCTATACCTTTTCCCTGGAATTCAGGAATTATTCCAAAAACTACACCCGTAAATTTTTTACAGGCTTTAATTTGCCTGAGCCATAGGAATTGCAATTTCTGAAAAAGTCCAAACCGGCCGTTAAAATGTTTGTAATACTGGTTCAGGTCAGGAATATTGATAAACATGGCAATAGGTTTGTCCCGGTAATAAACAAACCAAACAATTTTTTCATCCATCAAGGGCTTCATTTTTTTGAAAAGAAGCACTGTTTGTTCTGTCTTCATTTCTTTCAGTCCACCATGTCCCGAATAGGCTTTATTATAGATTTCGGTAAAATCCGCCGCATATTTTTCAAGTGCGTTTTTCTTTATGTATTCTGCTTTGAAGCCCGGGTCCNNCCTTGTAATAAGGAGGATTGAAATTCATTCCGTACAACGGTTCCTGGAAACCTTCCGTTAAAAGTCCCCACCATTTATCCCTTTCTCCAAAATTAATAGGGCCATCCATTGCTTGGACTCCTCGCTGAATCAGCCAGTGTTTGGCAACATCGAATAATTTATCTGCGGCCTCCTGTTGATNNATTATGATATCTTTTATTAATAAAGGCGGCAATTCGGCCTATTAATTTTCCATTATCATCCAGCAATATCCAGCGGCTGCATTCACCATGACGGAAGGTCTTGTTCTTCTTCGGATCAAATACTTCATGAATTTCAGAATCGAGTGGGCGAATATAAAAAGGATCCTTTCGATTAAGCTCTATATTCACCCTTACAAAATCCTTTGCTCCCGTCTTGTCTTTAATTTGAATCAGTTCCATGGATAATTTGAAAGCGACAAAAATAGAAATATTGTCTTATANNCACCCTTACCTTTGCAGCCAAATTCAAAAAATGGTTTTTTGATTTCCTGTGGGTTGTCCGCTGGGCATTAAACAGCAAGGAATTAATTTATAAAGTTTCATACTTAAATAGTTGATTATATGGCAAATACTGGTAAGATCAAGCAGATCATCGGTGCCGTCATAGATGTACAGTTTGAAGGAAAACTTCCGGAAATTTATAATGCATTGGAATTAAAAAGATCTAACGGAGAAACGCTTGTATTGGAAGTCGAGCAACACCTAGGAGAGGATAGCGTCCGCTGTATCGCAATGGATGGTACTGAAGGACTTGTGCGCGGATTAGAAGTGATTGATACCGGAACTGCTATTGCAATGCCGACGGGTGAGGCAATTAAAGGTCGATTGTTTAACGTGACGGGAGACGCTATTGACGGCTTGCCTCCTGTATCCAAGTCATCAAGCCGCCCCATTCACAGCAAACCTCCTGCCTTCGAAAATCTAAGCACGGCTTCGGAAATATTATTTACAGGTATTAAGGTAATTGACTTAATCGAACCTTATGCCAAAGGCGGTAAAATCGGGCTGTTTGGAGGAGCAGGCGTAGGCAAAACTGTATTAATCCAGGAATTGATCAATAATATCGCCAAGGCCTATTCAGGTTTATCAGTATTTGCCGGTGTGGGAGAGCGCACCCGTGAAGGCAACGACCTGATGAGAGAAATGATCGAGGCAGGCATCATGCAATATGGGGATGAATTCAGGCATAGTATGGAAAAAGGCAGTTGGGATCTGAGCAAGGTTGATATGAAGGAACTTGCCGGTTCCAAGGCAACTTTTGTATTCGGGCAAATGAATGAGCCGCCTGGTGCGCGTGCAAGGGTGGCATTGAGTGGCCTGACAATTGCCGAATATTACCGGGATGGGGATGGCAAGGGGCAGGGACGTGACATTCTGTTTTTTGTAGACAATATTTTCAGGTTTACACAGGCAGGATCGGAAGTCTCAGCGCTTTTGGGTCGTATGCCTTCAGCAGTAGGCTATCAGCCGACCCTGGCTTCAGAAATGGGAACCATGCAGGAAAGGATCACATCCACAAAAAACGGCTCCATCACCTCGGTTCAGGCAGTATATGTGCCTGCAGATGACTTAACTGACCCTGCACCAGCTACTACCTTTGCCCATCTTGATGCAACCACTGTATTAGATCGCAAAATTGCCGACCTGGGAATCTACCCTGCAGTAAATCCATTGGATTCCACTTCCCGCATACTTACCCCCAAGATTGTTGGAGATGCCCATTACAACTGTGCCAACCGCGTCAAGCTAATATTGCAACGGTATAAGGAACTTCAGGATATTATTGCTATCCTGGGTTTAGACGAATTAAGTGACGAGGATAAACAAATAGTTTCAAGGGCCCGGAGGGTTCAGCGTTTCCTTTCCCAGCCTTTTCATGTGGCAGAGGCCTTTACCGGCTTGAAAGGGGTGTTGGTTCCCCTGGAAGAAACGATCCGTGGCTTCAATATGATCATGGACGGTGAGGTAGATGAATATCCGGAATCAGCTTTCAACCTGGTGGGTACCATCGATGCTGCTATCGAAAAGGGGAAAAAGCTATTGGTCCAGGCTCAGGGATAAGCAATTTGGGATTCCTTAATTAAACAAAATGAATCTTGAAATATTAACACCGGAAAAAATACTCTTTAGTGATGAAGTATTCGGTATTCAACTTCCGGGGGTTACCGGTCTATTTGAGATTTTGGATAGGCATGCTCCTCTGATTAGTGCCTTAAAATCGGGTAGGATAAAAGTGCTGAAAGACAAAAATAACCATGCGGCATTTTTTGAAATCCAGAGCGGTTTTGTAGAAGTCATTTCCAATAAAGTTACTGTATTGGTGGAAGGAGCATCCTTAATTGAAACAAAATAACGGGTGAATTCAATTCAGTTGCGGATCAATGGGGAAATTGACCATGATTTCATAATCGGGACCCAAATGCCGTAAAGCTTCTTTCCAAATTTCATCGGTTTTTTTATGGAAAACTAATTTACGATTAGCCTGGACCGTTAGCCATGACTTTTCTTTTAATTCGTCTGCGAGCTGTCCGCTTGCCCAACCTGAATAGCCTATATAGAAGCGGATCTTGTTCATATTGATCTCTCCAGACCGGATGAGTTGAATAGTTGTCTCAAAATCTCCTCCCCAGTAAACTCCGTCCACAATTTCGTTTCCTCCCGTTATTTTATCCGGGTATTGGTGCAGAAAATGAATGGTATCCATCTGTACGGGGCCTCCATAAAATACAGGGATTTTCAAATCGTCTAATCCGCTTACAAGCTCATCTAGGGTGTAATCGTAATGTTTGTTCAGGACAAATCCAAAGCTACCTTCTTCCTGGTGCTCACACAGAAATACCACCGTCCGGATGAAATTGGGGTCTTTCAAAAATGGATCAGCAATCAGCAGTATGCCACCAGAAGGATTTTCCATAATATCTAAATTAAGAAATCCTGGCAGAAAACAAAATGTCTGTTGAAAAGATCAGAGAAAAAATTCTGAATTGCTGCCTGGAACTTGGCTAAATTGGAACGGAAACAAAATAATCTGATGAAAACCCCTTTCTTTGTGAAACCTTCGTTAAATAGCATGTTTCCCGCTACCTGAAAGTCAATGAACCTTATGTCAATTTTTTAGATTTGCATACTGCACCGGTAGAGGCAGTTAGCACGGAAAAATCATTAAAACAGCATAACCCGTTGGTTTTGGCGCTTTTAAATAATGAGAAGAAGTGAAAAAAAATTTTCCTATTATAATTGTATTGATCAGTTTGTCACTTATTGGAATTATTTATATCCAGGTAAACTGGATTTTGACGATGGAGGACAATAAGCGGGAGGAATTGCACCAGAAATTGCTCTTCGCAATGAATGATGTAGGACAGGACCTGATCGAACATACTGGCACGCCGTCCCATGACCTGAAAAACCTGCGGCTAAAACGTGGCTTTCCCTGGAGGCCATCTGATCAGTTCCTGATGGAATTACAGAAACCAACAAANNATCAGAAAGGCATTTATTAATCGGGGTTTAAAGGATACCAAATTTGAATTTTGTATTTCATCCGAACGCGGGATATCCACGGACCTTACCTCCAATACGCCTGAAATAAGATCAGCCAATTTTTTGAATTATATTGAGGATACAGTGCATTATATTCCGTACGTATATGTGCTTGCCCTTCCCAGCGGGAGTGATCTAGAAGGATTGGTACCCGCTGAATCGTTATGCGTGGTCGTGCCTGACATTAAATCAATTGCGTTTAAGCAAATCCGTTTTATGATAGTGGGAGTTGTCTTCTTCACCTTAATTATAATTTCTGCATTTTATGTAACGGTCAGCACCTTACTAAGACAAAAAAAATTAAGCGAGATCAAAAATGATTTTATAAACAATATGACCCATGAACTCAAAACGCCCCTGGCGACGATTTCCCTGGCGATTGATGCGTTACGAAATGAAAAAGTGGTAAAGGACAGGCAGAAGTCAGACTATTTCAATGGGATTATCAAGGAAGAAAATAAGCGAATGAATAAACAGGTAGAAACTATTTTACAGGCAGCTTTATTGGAAAAACAGGAATTGCAGTTGAACCTTCAGCCCATTCAGGTGCACGGCATCATCCGCGATGTTTTGGATAGTTTCCAGTTGCAATTAGAGGAAAGAAAAGGTAAGGCAGACTTGCAGCTCAATGCAAAAAACGATTTGGTGGAAGCCNNGATGAAGTTCACTTCACCAATCTCATTGCAAATCTTGTTGACAATGCCATGAAATATTCAAAAGACCAAATCATCATTAAGATTACCACCCACAGTACCAACAAGAACCTTGTTATTCGCATAGAAGATAATGGCATTGGCATGAACAAGGAAACACAAAGACGTATTTTCGAAAGATTTTATCGGGCACATACTGGAAATATCCACAATGTAAAAGGTTTTGGCCTTGGGTTGAGCTATGTAAAAACCATTGTGGATGCCCATCATGGTAAAATCAAGGTAGACAGTGTCATTGGAAAAGGGACCATCTTCACCCTCGAATTTCCGCTAAAAAAGCAACTAATGACTGTTGGAGAACAATAAGCAGCCATCCCCATAACTTAAAAATCGAAATCCGTGATCCAGGGCATATTGATAAACCTTCTTCCAGTCCTTTCCTATCAGCGCGGCTACCAATAATAATAAGGATGATTGAGGTTGGTGGAAATTTGTAACCAGCGCATTCACCATTTTAAATTCATATCCCGGGTAAATCAATAATTGCGTTTTTGTTACCAGCTTTTCCACTTGTTGCCGATTCATCCATTGTTCAAGCGCCAGCAAGGAAGATCTTACGGGAACCGATTTACTATTCAAAGTATAAGGGTCCCATTGCTTAACTGTGAGAAATTCTTTTTTTATCTCCGATTGTAATATTATTTTCACTCCGAGCCAATAAAGGCTTTCAATGGCTCGAAGAGAAGTTGTTCCTACCGCCACAATTCTGCCTTTTTCCAGTTCAATCAGCTTGTCGATCGTCGATTTGGATATTTCGATAAATTCTTCATGCATTTCATGGTCCTGGAGCGTCTCGCCCTTCATTGGTTTGAAGGTTCCTGCACCCACATGGAGGGTAATAAATTCAGGAGTGATATTTTTTACTCCTAATTTTTCGAAAATCCGGCGGGTAAAATGAAGGCCGGCTGTAGGGGCAGCCACCGAACCATCATTGGCAGCATAAATAGTTTGATATCGTAAAGCATCAGCATGATCCGCCTCCCTTTTGATATAAGGCGGCAAGGGAATCAAACCCGCAAAATGTAATATTTCTCCAAAAGTCAACTCGCCGGGTCGCCAGGAAAATTCTATGATAAAATACCCGGATTCTTTGAGGATATAGGATGCCTGAAACACAATTTCCTCCTGGTTAATTTTTATTTTCTTTATCAAGTCCTCTGCTTTGTTCCATTTGGAAGCGCCTCCAACCAGGCATTTCCATCGCACTTTTTCTTTCTGTCCCATGGCGGTTGCCATATTGGGGTTTGGCTTCCCCGGCTCAAGGCAAAATATTTCTATGAACCCGCCAGTTTGCTTTTGAAACAATATCCTGGCTTCTATTACCCTGGTATCATTGCAGATGAGCAGTGAATTTTCAGGAAGATATCGGTCAATATTTCTGTAAATATCTTCTGAAATCCTTTCCTTTTCGTATACCAGCAACCTGGAAGCGTCTCTTTCAGCCAATGGATATTTGGCGATTTGTTTTTCCTGCAGCGGATAACTGAATTGGTCAATGGAAATATTCTCAGGTTGAATGATCATTGCTAATAACTGAATTAATTAAAATGATGCAAAGATACTTACGCGATGGTACGCTGAAAATTATCGTTTAGCCAATGGCACAACGAATTTTAACCCACTCCAATGCTCGCTCACTGCACAAACTTTGACATCTACCAATCCGTTCTTCAAGGCATAGTTACGTATATCCGTTTCAGTTATATCGGTCGCAATACCCGAACTTTTTTTATACCAGGAAACCCAGATAGAGATGGCTGGATTGGCCCTCCAATAGGATGCCAGTTCTTTCATTTCCTTTTCAAAAATTTTTCTTGATTTGGCAAAAAGATGGATGATATCAGGGCGCCCATCGCTGGCGCATAATTGAGTGGAGATATCTTTTTCAAGAAGTGCGAAATAATTCTCAGGGGCGTGGAGGACCAGGAGCCTTATTTCCGCCTCAATGCCAAGTTTTTTTAACAGAGGGGTATTTGAATAACCAGGCGACATTTTTTGAAAATCAAGATAAGACTAATCCGAACTTATTAACATTTCTTAAGGCAGATTCACAGCTTTTCCACGTTACAATTACTCCTTTTTATTCAATGAATCATCAAACCTAATACTGGTAGGTATTCCGGTCACTCGAAAGATGTGGAAAAATTAAAATTCTTGAATTTAATTGGTAAAGTGGGAAAAAGTGTTATTTTGTGTGAATTATTGAAAAATTTGATTTATCTTATTATAAATGATTGGTTTTCTGGGAGAATACGAAGCAACGCTCGACTCAAAAGGTCGATTCCTCCTGCCTGCCGGCTTTAAAAAGCAACTGCCGGAAGAGGGGGGTTCGCAATTCGTAATTAACCGTGGATTTGAAAAATGCCTGAGCCTATACCCTATGAAAAGTTGGGAACCGATTTTTGGGGAAATCAGTAAACTGAATGATTTCGACCCCAAAGTTCGTGAATTCAGGAGGTATTTTCTTAACGGGGCAACTATGATGGATTTGGATTCAGCGGGCCGTTTATTGGTTCCCCAGAACCTGAAAGAGCATGCCGGACTGGAAAAGGACATTGTACTTGTGTCCGCAGTCAATAAGATTGAAATCTGGGACAAGACCAAGTACCAACAGTTCTTTGAAAGCTTTTCACCTGAGGCCTTCAGCAGCCTGGCTAATGAGGTAATGAATACAAGAGGAGATAAATCAAATGAGTGAAATNNTGATTGACGGATAAGTTGATAGACATGAATAAGAAAGACCATATAAAAACGCCGTCAACCGATCAACTGCTTAACAATCCCCCCTCCGTCTACCATGTGCCGGTTCTTTTACAGGAGGCTATTGATGGTTTAAACATTAGTCCTGATGGCATTTATGTGGATTGCACATTTGGGGGAGGCGGCCATTCCCGGGAAATATTAAGTCGTTTGGGCGCGGGGGGTAGATTATTCGTATTTGACCAGGACGCTGCAGTAAGAAAGAATTTACCGGATGATAGCCGGGTGATTTTTCTCCCGCATAATTTCCGTCACCTGCAACGGTTTCTGCGTCTGCATAAAATAGTAAAAGTGGATGGCATTCTGGCCGATCTGGGTGTTAGCAGTCATCAATTTAATGAAGGGGAACGAGGCTTTTCCATTCGTTTTGAAGGCGATCTTGATATGAGAATGGACAAGCGACAAGATTTGACTGCTTTTCAGATAATTAATACCTACAGCGAGGCCCAGCTGCACACCCTGTTTGAGCAATATGGTGAGGTAACCAATGCCAGAACACTGGCAAAATTAATTGTTCAGATTCGCTCCACGGT
>PLCH01000081.1 GCA_003135585.1 Chitinophagaceae bacterium | reverse complement strand
TTGTAGGAGTACTGCTGGGGTTTGCGCCTCAAGGCAGTCTTCCAATGAAAAATGAAGAAGAAAAGAAAGATAAAAGGTTTTATACATGGCTGTGGGATTCAACTTAAAATATCTTTTTTTCTAAACACAGATACAGCTATAGTGACAAATATTGCTATATAGGCCAGCAATATCCCTAAACTTCGGAAGATGGCAGGCAGGTTTTCTATTGATCCGCGTATGGCCTGGCCTTCGGTCGTAGCCTTTGAATAAGGAAATCCTTTCCAGGCAAGCATATGGGAAGTAAATAAATAAGGCTTCACCGTGCTATCATAAAGAGGGATTTTCATTTCTGACAAAATTGTCAATACAATCACAATACTTATAGTAGACACAATGGGCCCTATGGAATTGTCTGCAAAAACAGACAAAAGAAAAGCGAGCGCTGCCACTGTGCTTAAAGAAACCGAGGCATATCCGAATGCAGCAAGGTAGCGCCAGAATACATCTGTGCTCCCTATTTGTTCCATGACGCTGTTCCTGGCGACCAGCATATCGTTGGTCCCAAAAAATAATATGCTTAATCCCAAAGCCAGGATTGCCATCCATAGTAAAAGCAGGAGGGTGTAAATCACAGATGCCGCAAATTTTACCAACATCAATTGGGTGCGGCTGACAGGTTTTGTAATCAATAGCCGCAGAGTCCCCATATTGGCTTCCCCTGCAATCATATCTCCTGCTACCAAAGCCACCAAAAGCGGGACATGAATCAACAAGGTATTCAGGATAACAAATGCTACCAAATAACCATTCATGATCAGGCCATAGGGTATATAAAATGAATCAGATATGCCGCTCATCAGCAATTCCAGATACGACTCTCCGTCAAATTTCAGCCCCAGTTGAATAATAAGAACCATGGCCGCAATTGCCGTAAAACTGATATAAGTCCTTGGCCGTTTAAAAATCTTATACAATTCGATCCGTAAAAGTTGCCACATGCTGGTTAGCATTTGTTAATGATAAAAAATAATCTTCTAGGGAATGCCTGGGTTGGATAAGTATTATCTCCACTCCTGCTTTTACCAAATCGGCAGCAAGAAGAGGAATATCTTTTTTATTCATTTTAAAGATTAATTTGCCCAGTATCCGGTTACGAAGAAAAAACTTCCAGGGTGAGTTATTGATTGCCTCCAGCGTGAAATCGGGATTGACAGTATCCAATTCAACAATCATTTCAGCGGGATCAAACAATTCCTTTACATAACCCTCTGCAATTTTTTTCCCACGGTCGATAATCAGCATCCTATTGGCGATCAATTCAACCTCGCTTAGCAAATGCGAGGAAACCAGGATCGTTTTCCCATGGTTTTTACTTAAGTCCAAAATAAGATTGCGGATATCGGCTATACCCTGCGGATCCAGACCATTCGTGGGCTCGTCCAATAAGATCAATTTGGGGTCATGGACTAGTGCAACCGCGATACCAAGTCTTTGCTTCATCCCCTGCGAAAATGTCTTCACTTTGCTGTGCGCCCTTTCAGACAATCCCACTAATTCCAATTGCGCCTCTAGTTTCTGATTAGAAATTTTTACACTNNGGATGCTCGATAACAGCACCCACCTGTCTGAGGATTTGCTTGCGTTGCGTTCGCAGGTTCATGCCCAGCATTTCAATTTCACCCGTGGTCGGTGTGATAAGGGTAAGCAGCATCCGGATGGTAGTTGATTTGCCAGCTCCGTTTTGTCCGAGAAAGCCATACACATCAGCTTCATTTACCGAAAATGACAGACCATCCACTGCCCTTATTTCCTTGAAATGTTTACTAAGTGAGGTAACCTGTATAATTGAGTCCATAATCTGGAATACCTGCGCAATTTAATGCGCAAAGGCATAATTATCATTACGAATCAACCCAAGAATAGTTGTTAAAAACTTAAAATAGAAAGAAAAATGTTGGCAAACAGTTGTAAATATTAATTGATTTTTCTATCTTTGAATACCATCCTTTGATTATCTTGTTTGTTAGATTATTTGCCCAATGGCCGGATTTCCCGGTTCCAGGATCGCACTAACACTTTCGACTGAAACAATTGCCGGAAAAGCTATCTCCAATTACTATGCGAACCCATCCAGTACAATTTCCTGTTTTGCTATTTATATAATTTTTCTCGATTTATTCCCTTCCTCTGAATGACCTGACTGATCTAAAATGAATAATGAATCATGATCAGTTGTGCTTAATTAATTCTTTAAAATTCAGAAAATGAAAGGGAATCTATTACGCATCCTGTTAATTCTTATGACGGTTGCCACATCCTTCGGCGCCTTCGCAAGAGCTTCCTCGAATTTTAACTCCGCAGCCATTTTGAGGGTTTATTCTGATACGGGACTCCTGGTGAGCAATAAAACAAATGACGCACCAGCTGAGAAAGAATACTCCAATAGCAGTTTGGTCAGGTTTGATGCAACTTATGGAAGAAATTCCTTTGAGTTAATCTGGAATACTATATCAGAAAAAGGTTTCGACCATTTTGATATTGAAAGAAGCCTTGACGGGATCAATTTTCAAAAATTAGGAGAAGTAAAAGGAATCGGCANNCAGCTATAGCCAGAAATAACGACTTTTATTACCGTTTGAAACAGGTGGAAAAAAATGGTCAAGGCAGCTATTCAAAGATTTTGGTAGCCAGAATATATAACAGCAAGACCCTCTCTGCGATCAGTGTAACACCAGACGCGGGATTAAACGATATCCTGGTAAATGTGCAATTGAAGGAAAATTCATTTGTAGTCATGAAAGTGACTGATAAAAGCGGTAACCTCCTCATACGGAAATCGACTCACGGGAATACCGGATTCAATGTATACAAGCTTGACGATACCAGTCGCCTAAAGCCAGGCGCCTATTCACTAGAAGTGATCGTCAATAGCAACGAAAGAATGTCCATGAAACTGGTAAAAAGCTGAATCATTTGTGCATACAGGGGTAAGAAAAAATGAACCCTTCTAAACGGAAGGGTTTTATTTTTTTATTCCCAGATAGGATTGAAGGTTTTTTACATATTCCTCAAAAGCACTGATACCTTTTGCTGTTATCCGGCAGGTAGTTTGGGGATAATTGTCTTTGAATTGTTTCAATACTTCAATATAGCCCGCTTCTTTCAGCTTGTTGATCTGAACGCTCAAATTGCCCGCTGAAGCATTGGTTTTTTCCTTGAGAAAAGTGAATTCCGCATGTTTAACGCTTATCAGCAGGGAAATTACTGCGAGCCTTAGCTGTGAATGTAATATGGGATTCAGATCTTTAAACACGATGCTCCTTATTTTTTGGTGAGTCCAGGTTGCTTTTGCGGAATTCAATATTGGCAATATGACCTGGAATGATATATCCGCAAAGTACTGCAGCGGCGTGCAAGAGCATGACGGTCTCAAATGTATGTGCANNGTTCAGGGCAGCCCCGTAACTCAATATCCAGAAGCCGTAGAGATTAATAAGAAGGGTGAAACCGGCTGTCGGTTTGATACTTACATTCATAGCTACAATGAGAAAAAGCAGAGAGACAAAAAATCCAATGTTTAGCCATTCCAATAAATCTCCCGTATAGGTCTTTACCCTTGTCAGATTGTTGAAAAAATAATTCCTGATTATCCGGAACAAAAAGGACGAGAGGGCTAAAACACCAAACACATTCCAGAAAAAATAGGGTGAAAGCCATCCCATTTTACTATTTGCGAATGAGACCAGGGAAACCAGAAATAAGAGCCATCCCCAGATAATACCCCTAATGCCGTCACTTTTTTGTTCCTGCTTGGCAGTTTCAATCATCTGCTGAATAATTAACAAACTTTCATTTTCGCTAAGGCGATTTTCATCTTTCATGTCGTATGTTTTTAAAATTTGCACGAACAGGAAAACCAGCTGTTATCCCAATGATCAAAAAAGGCAGCCCCAGTCTTTCCATTTTCATTTAATAAAGATTTCATGACTTTTTCCGGTAATTCAGGCGCAATAAATGCCCCGGGATGATATAACTTATCAAAATAGCCAGCGCACTTAATAAAATATTATAGTCAAAACTGGCAAAAGTTGAAAGAATGGCTAAAAACCAACAACCTATGGCGCCCCAGACCAGAGGCGAAAATTTAAGTATCCTTCCTGTAATAAAGCACCCAATGGCATATAATAGCATGTAAAATGTATAACAATTCTCCCAGTCTCCCCTGCGCATAAAGACAAACACGAATAAAAGCTGGGTGATAAAAATACTTATCCATGTATAACGCAGGCTGTCATCAATATAAGTTGTTACGGTTTTTCTTTTTCCTTCTTTCACGCCGCGGAAAATAGAAACAATAATTCCTATAAACATGAGGTTCCATGCTGCGCCGTGGTTGGAATATTTGACAACCACTTTCAATGCAAATTGCAACAGGGAGGCTATGAATACAAGCCAACCCCATAACAAAAAATAAAAACTCCTGTCTGCAACAGTGTTTTTTACTTTGTCTATCATTGTCTGGATGAGCTGAAGACTATCCTCAGGTAATAATTTTTCTTCCTCCATAAAAAAGTATTAAATATGAATGGGCAGCGTTTTGATAACCCTGCCCCAACTTCAAACAAATATCCATTATTGACATTTTGCCACCATTTCTTCAGCCCGCACCTCACCCCAGTCGGGATACAGCGGTTTTACCTTGAAAGTTTTAAACAAGGCAACGGACTTTTCAAAAATAGGTTTTGCTTTTTCTTTGCCACCGCCAAACGCCGCCGGGGTGTTGAACAGGCTCATACCCTGCAGGTAATAAAGACGCGGATTATTTGGGTCCAGTTGCATCCCCTTCTGTAAGGCTGTGCTGGCCTCTACCCCATAAGTCTGCCAGCGTGTCTGGGGATCGATCATCATTTGTTGGGTAGCCGCCATATTCCTGAGCGAATAGATTTCTGCATTCTTCTCAATAGACTCCGCTTTATCACAAAGGGCATCCACCCTTGCCGAATTGGCATCTTTATCAAGTTTGGCATCATTCCATCCGCTGGTGGTTAAGGCAAGTCCTGCGTAATAATAAGGCAGCCATTGTGTTTTTTCGGCATCCCCTATTCGCTCAAATGTATTGGATACACTTTGAAAATCTGCCGTTNNGGGTTTTTTGCATGGCGGTAACATATTTATCACTTTGGGCCTGTGTAGTTAAAAGTCCGCATAAGAAAACTGAGAAAATGATTGATTTCATAAATGGTTATTTAAAAATGATTGTTGATTTTGATTTACTGATTTTACTATTCACTATCTATTGATAACAGCTTTTGGAAAAATATACCTCATTCATGTTAGACATCCGGCCGAAAACTGTGCAAAGAAATGATTCTTATAAATTATTATTGATCGCATCCTGAGATCTGTCCACACCCCAGCTTAAAAAACACCCTATAAAATAAAAACGTTTTGCAGGTGGTTCAATGGGTTGTTTTACCTGGCCGCTATACGAATAGTTGTATCCATATACAGCATTATATCCCAATACATTGGTTACGCTTGCAAATAATACAACAAATGTCCTCGGGTTGGTTTTACCCAGGCTGGGCAGGTATTCCATACTAAAGTTCAGGCTATGGTAGTCCTTTGTTTTTCCCTGGTCAGCCAGGGAAAATTTATTGCTGTTATTTAACTGTACAAAATTATAATAGGGTCTCCCGGTTGCGTAATTATAAGTAACATTAAAACCGGTTTTCATGTCGGTAAAAAAGCGTTTCATCACAATTGAGAAAGTGTGGGTCGCCGCAAAATTGGGTACCAGTTGTTCGGTATAATTTAAATAATCCCTTTTGGTATCCAGGTAAGTATAACTAACCCAGTAGTCCAGGTTTTTTACTGATTTTTTATCCCTCCAGAACAATTCAATTCCCTTTGCATAGCCACTCCCGTTGTTATTATAGGTTGAATAAAAATAATTGACTGGAACCGTCTTGACCAAATCTTCATATTGCTTGTAGTAGGCTTCCACCCTGAAAATCCTGTCTTTATTCATCTTTTGGTAATTGATGATATAGTGTGTCGCTTTGGTGAAACCAAGGGAACGTGTATAAAATATCTGCATGTTTTCCGGCTTCTGGTAAAAGATCCCATATGCAGCAGACACCTGTGCATCCTTACCCGTTTTGTATGCAAGGGAGATTCTTGGTGCGATGTCAGTTTTTTTAATAACCGTTGAATTTTCGAAGCGAACACCCAATTTTGCCGCCAGGTCATTGGTGAGGTAAATATCGGATTCAGCAAAAATGGCACTATAATTATCTACAAATTTCTGCAGAGAATCGTTAAAAACAACCCGGTTATTAGCATACCAATATTCACTGCCAAATCGAAAGGAACTAATGCCTCCGAGTTTTTTTTCAAAGACTGCCTTGATTTGTGAAAGCTCCTGGTGGTTTGCAACAGTTGAATTTTTGAACCGCATCCAAAAAACAGAATCCGGGAATGATGCGGGTTGATTATTGGCGTTCTGAACCTGCTGTAATATATTGTCCAGGTTGGTACTGTAACTAAGGCCAAGATTCATCTTCCACCCCTTATTCAAATATTCCCTCCAGCTGAGATTATTATACCAGTTGTGATTTGTCAATCCAAAGGCATTCTTCATGTAGGGACTGTCAATATCAGGCCTTCTTAAACCCAGTTCGT
Organism: Chitinophagaceae bacterium; assembly: GCA_003135585.1. Classification (GTDB taxonomy): domain Bacteria; phylum Bacteroidota; class Bacteroidia; order Chitinophagales; family Chitinophagaceae; genus Puia. The sequence continues at coordinate 1,355 of PLCH01000081.1, read as the reverse complement.
TATAAGCAAATGTGCTGTAATATTTAATCATACCGCCGCTTTTTGTTTTTATCCTGAAATTGGCATCACCTGAGTGAAATTGGGGTAGTTTGAAATAATCGGGAGTCTGTTTTACCACCCCGAAATACAATCCGACATTCACATAATTATAGCTAACCCCCCAGGATGATTTTTTATTCGTGGCTAATTGTTGGGTTCCAACTCCTGCAACCAAGGGTGAAACAGACGCGTCGATTTCGGATTTTTCAGGCAGATCGATCGATTCAAGTAAAACCACCGAAGACAAGGCCTGTCCGTATAAAGCAGAATAACCACCCGTGCTGAACACGGTACCCTTAAAAAGAAAAGGTGAAAAACGACCTCGCTGGGCAAGATCCGGTACACTGGAGTAATATGGGTTATTTACCAGGGTGCCGTCAATATATTGTTTGGCCTCGTATCCAGCACCTCCTCTTACGAACAAACCTTCCTGCTCACCTACCTGCTGGGTGCCCGGCAATGTTTTTAAAGCAGCCGTGATGTCAGCATTTGAACCGGCGGTTGTAGCTACATCAATGGAACTCAGGACAGCTCCTCTTTTAGAATCGCCTGCGGCAAATGAGCCGGCTGAAATAATCACTGCCTTCAATTCATTTGGTTCTTCCTTTAATATGATGTTTAGGGTTAGAGCAATCCCCGCAACCGAAATTTTTTGTTCAATAAGTTTGTATCCTATAGAGGTTGTCAATAATGTCTGTTCTCCTTTTTCAGAAGTATGAAAGCTATACCTGCCCATGGAATCTGAAGTGGCACCATCGTAGGAATTTTTTATAGCTATGCTGGCTCCCGGAATTGGACGACCCTTGGAATCTCTGACTGTGCCATTGATGGGGGTTTGTCCGAACATTAACAGCTGCCAACCCATCGAAAGAAAAAATGTAACTAACCTTGCCACTGGTTTATGAATTTATCTCAAATGTAAAGTAGTTTATATTATAAACCAAATTAATTTCCAGAAAAAAGCCAGGCTTAGAAAAGCCCGGCTGTTGTTGATCGTACCCTTTAAAACTAAATTTTTACCTTATTTTGGAAATTTTTGTTTGATAGCTTATCTAGCAATTGCTGTTTAAATAAATATAAACCAAGGGGCAGACCTGCGGATGCGAATGTTTCATCCAGGCCGGCATTAAAATCAACCTTCTGTTTTATCAGGCTACCATATTTATTAAAAGGGGGATAATGAGGGATAAAATGAACCGCCTCCTCAAAATCATTCTGCAGGCGCAGGAAAACGACCCCAGAATACCGGTCGCGCTCGTCCATGCCCACGATTTTCAACCGGTAAAAAACCTGCCGGCTATTGATTGAGGTAATAT
>PLCH01000255.1:1010-5887 GCA_003135585.1 Chitinophagaceae bacterium | reverse complement strand
ATGTAATTCATTACTCCATTTCGGTGAAGCCTGATAATGAAAGGAAATTTATAGAAGGCAGTAATGAAATAAAATTCAGGGTTACCAAGCCAGGAAGATTTATGCAGGTCGATCTGCAGGAACCAATGAAAATAACGGGAATTCATTGGAACAACAAGGAATTGAAAAATAAAAGAGAAGGGAATGTTTATCATCTTGAATTCCCGGACTTACTTGAACCCGGTAAAACAGAGACTATCCAGATCGATTTCGAAGGCATGCCTCGTATCGCTGTCCGCCCTCCCTGGGACGGGGGCTGGATATTTACCAAAGATGAACTAGGCCGTCCCTGGATGAGCGTTGCCTGTCAGGGCCTGGGCGCCAGTGTCTGGTACCCCTGTAAGGATCATCAGAGTGATGAACCTGATAACGGAGCCTCTCTCAAAATAACTGTGGCGGACACGCTGGTTGCGGTTGGAAATGGAAGATTAAAATTGAAAAAACAAAATGAGGATGGTACGGTTACCTATGATTGGGAAGTAATGGATCCTATCAACAATTATAATATTATTCCTTATATAGGGAAATATGTCAACTGGCATGAAGATTACCAAGGTGAAAAAGGAAAATTGGATTGTGATTTCTGGGTGATAGACTACAACCTGGAGAAAGCAAAAAAACAATTCCGTCAGGTAGACAGTATGTTGAACTGTTTTGAATACTGGATGGGGCCCTATCCTTTTTATGAAGACGGGTACAAATTGGTTGAAGCTCCCTATCTGGGGATGGAGCACCAAAGCGCGGTCGCCTATGGAAATAAATTCATGAATGGCTATCTCGGCAAAGATTTATCAGGCACCGGATGGGGGCTGAAATGGGATTTTATCATCGTGCATGAAAGTGGACATGAATGGTTTGGAAATAACATAACCACAAATGATCTTGCTGATATGTGGATACACGAAGGCTTTACCAATTACTCCGAAACACTATTCACGACCTGCGAATTTGGTGTGGAGGCAGGTGACGATTACTGCATTGGTACCCGAAAAAATATCCGAAACGACAAACCTATTATTGCAAGCTATGGGGTGAATGAGGAAGGTTCAGGCGATATGTACTATAAAGGAGGTAACCTGCTGCATATGATCCGGAAGATCATCAACAATGATGAAAGGTTCCGGGAAATCTGGCGGGGGCTTAACAAGGATTTCTATCATCAAACAGTTACAACCCAACAAATAGAAAATTATATCAGCCTGCATGCCAAGAAAGATTTTTCAAAGGTTTTTGACCAATATTTAAGAACAACACAGATACCTGTACTTGAATACAAAATCGGGAAAAAAGATTTCAGTTTCAGATGGACCAATTGTGTCAAGGGCTTTAACATGCCCCTTAAAGTTAAATTTGCCAGCGAAATGTGGATTGAACCCACAGAAGAATGGAAAACCATACAATTGAAAGATGAAGACAAGGGCGAGTCCTTGAAAGTCGACAGGAATTTTTATGTTAAGATGAAAAAATTGGAATGATCATTTTAAACCAAATGCTCCATCTTTGCAGCCAAGCACAAATTATTTTTAGGGCATGAGCAGCATCCGGCGCCAGAGCATCATATCTGTTGGGATAATATATGTTGGTTTTGCCATTGGTCTATTAAATACTTATTTTTTTACCAGGGAGGGCGGTTTTACAGAAGCTCAATACGGGTTAACCGGCATTTTCATTGCCATTGCCAATATCATGTATTCTTTTGCCAATCTTGGTATGCAGGCATACATCTACAAATTTTAACCCTACTATTCCGACAATCTGCCCGTAAAGAAAAATGATATGGTTACTTGGGCTCTTTTGGTAAGCATTACGGGGTTTATTATGGTAATGACCGGAGGGTTTATTTTTAAAGACCTCGTAATTAGAAAATTCGGGGCAAATTCTGCTGAGTTGGTGAAATATTATTACTGGATATTTCCTTTTGGGTTTGGTTTAACCATTTATTCGTTACTGGAAGCCTTTACCTGGCAACTCAAAGAATCAGTTTTGACCAATTACTTGAGGGAAGTTCAATTTCGCTTATTTACCACGATTTTGATTATTCTTTTCATGACAAAGGTTTTAGATAGTTTCGACAGCTTTATCAAAATATATGCTTTTACTTATGATTTATTGGCATTTATCTTACTAACCTACCTGGTAATAAAACAAAAAATAGTTCTTAATTTCTCTCCCAGCAGGGTTACAAAAAAATTCCTAATAAAAATAATAACATTGGCAGGTTTTATTTGGAGTGGGGGCTTAGTATATAATATAGCCAGTTTTTTTGCAATGATCGTGATAGCCGCAGTTGTTCCCCAAGGCCTGACTTATGTGGGGGTATATACATTGGCGCAGAATATTGCCAGCCTTATCCAGGCACCCCAGCGCGGGATCATATCTGCTTCAATCGCCCCCTTATCAAAAGCCTGGAAGGATAAAGACCTTGTCAAGATCAGCCATATTTATCACCGCTCGTCCATCAATCAATTGATCTTTTCGACAGGTATGTTTGTATTGATATGGATCAACTTTACCGACGGAATATTTACATTTCATTTACACAAAGGATACCTGGATGCGCGATATGTATTTCTTTTTATTGGATTAACGCGAATTGTCGATATGGGTACCGGGCTAAATTCGCAGATCATCGGTACTTCGACTTTTTGGCGATTCGAATTTGCTACGGGTATCATCCTTTTGGCGCTTACACTTCCCTTAAATTATATTTTAGCCAAACAAATTGGAGTAGTGGGGCCTGCCCTGGCGGACTTGTTTACATTCACCCTGTACAATGCGGTCCGGTATGGATTTCTTTACAGGAAATTCCACATGCAACCTTTTACAGTTAAATCTTTTTATACGTTGCTTGCGGGACTGGCCGGATTCGTTGTTTGCCATTTGCTGTTTAATCAATTACATGGATTTGGTTGGATTGTCCTTCGAAGTATTGTATTTGTCAGCATTTATTTAACCTGTATTATTTCGATGGATCTTTCTCCTGATGTTTTACCAGTTTGGAAAACTGTTAAAAAAAGATTGTGGGTAAAAAGCACCTGATCAACACCTGGTCAGCTTCCTGAAGTCTTGATCTTACATGGTTTCCCTGACTCTTGCAGCGCCGGAAAAATGCTTGTGGTAATATCCCTCGCCCATATCGCTTATCATTACACCGGATATCGAAGCGTGAACAAATTTTTGATTTCGAAGGTATACCCCCACATGCGTTATTGACTTATGTTTCCCGAGCGTACTAAAAAAAATAAGGTCACCTTCCTGGAGNNGGTTATCTATTCCATAAACAGCAGACATCAATAAGGAAGCAAAAGCGGAACAATCAATACCATCCCTGGTAGAGCCTCCATAATGATAGGGAGCACCGTACCAATATTCCATAAAATTCAGTAATTTGATATTGGTCATCTCCTCCACGGTTGCACCCGTCAATATGGCGTATTTAAACTGCAAGGGGGAATAAGTCTCAATGGTCGAAGAATTGTGAGTACTCTTACGGGTGGCCGTATTTACCCATAGATTTGAAGACTTGTCCGGAGTGCCGGTTTTATTTCGGGAAGACTGGGGCTGAAAAGAAATATTATCTATGAATTCTATTGAGGATTTNNAGCAGGCGTTGAAGTTCCCGGCTTCGTTGTGTTGCAGCTGCTTGCAACCATAGTCATCGCTAGAATAATCAACAGATTCTTCATATTTGTTACTTTAGATATTGGGCACCCTGGCAAAGATAACAAATACACTGCCAAGTTGTGGATAGATTGTGCCTGCCATGAAGGAATTTTATTAGTTACTTGCGTTTTATAATATGTCCAAATTTTCTCATTTACACGTTCATACCCAATTCTCCCTCCTGGATGGGGCCGCTTCAATTCAGAGCTTATACAAAAAGGCTGTCAAGGACAATATGCCCGCGCTAGCAATTACCGACCATGGCAACATGTTTGGCGCCTTTGAATTTGTCGCAGAAGCATACAAGCACAAAAATGAGGATGGAACACTGAAAGTAAAACCTATTGTAGGTTGTGAATTTNNAAGGCTTTTACAAAGGATCAGAAGGATATACGTTACCATCAGGTCTTATTGGCAAAAAATAAAACCGGATACCAGCACCTGATCAAACTCAGCTCATTGGGGTATATGGAAGGAATGTATAGCAAGTATCCCCGGATTGATAAAGAACTTATTGAAAAATATCATGAAGGATTGATTGCAACCTCCTGTTGTATCGGGGCCTATGTACCGCAAATGATTTTGCACGAAAGTGAAGAGAAAGCGGAAAAAGAATTGAAATGGTGGCTCGATATATTTGGGGAAGATTATTTTATCGAATTGCAGAGACACAACATTAAAGAGCAGGATGTCATTAACCAGCTTTTACTAAAATTTGCAAAGAAATATTCTGTCCCCGTTATTGCAACCAATGATAGCCATTACACCGACCGGGACGACTACAATGCACATGATATTCTCCTTTGCATCAATACGGGCGAAAAGCAGGCTACCCCGGGTTATGATGATTTTGTCAACGACGATGCCCAGGTAAAAAACCGGCGTTTCAAATTTCCCAACGACCAATTCTATTTTAAAACATCGGGGGAGATGAAAGCACTCTTCCAGGACGTTCCGGAAGCAATTGAGAATACAAATCTGGTAGCAGACAAAGTAGAAGTTCTGAATCTTAAGAAGGAGGTCCTGCTGCCTGCATTTCCAATCCCCGAAGCCTTCCGGATACACAATGACAGCAATCTTAACCAATGGGAATACCTGAAACATCTCACGTATGAAGGAGCTAAACTCCGCTACACAGATATGACAGCGGAGATACAGGAACGACTTGATTTCGA
>PLCH01000255.1:0-980 GCA_003135585.1 Chitinophagaceae bacterium | reverse complement strand
CCGGGACATGGGCGTATTTGTAGGTCCGGGCCGGGGCTCAGCTGCGGGCAGTGTGGTCGCCTATTGCGTCGGCATTACCAATATTGATCCGATAAAATACAATCTTCTATTTGAAAGATTCCTGAATCCAGACAGGAAAACAATGCCTGACATCGATACTGATTTTGACGATGAAGGCAGGCAAAAAGTTATTGATTATGTGGTCAACAAATATGGCAAAAACCAGGTGGCCCAAATAGTAACCTATGGCACCATGGCCGCGAAAATGAGTATAAAAGATGTTGCCCGGGTGCTGGATTTACCTTTGGCGGAGAGCAACGCCCTTGCAAAGCTTGTGCCCGACCGGCCCGGTACCGATTTGGGCAGGGTCTTGCAGGCGCCTCTTACTATAAAAGACGGTGAAAAATCTTTAGAAGAAAAAGAAGGAATGGGCGCTGATGATATTGAAAACGTAAAACGGCTTCGCGAAATATACAAAGGCCAGGACGTTCGGGCCCAGGTATTGAGGGAGGCGGAAAGACTGGAAGGTTCAGTACGGAACACGGGGGTACACGCAGCAGGCATTATCATTGCACCGCAGGACTTAATGGAGCTGATCCCTATTGCCACGGCCAAAGACTCTACCCTTTGGATTACACAAATTGAAGGCAATATGATTGAAGAGGCAGGGGTGCTCAAGATGGATTTTTTGGGTCTTAAGACCTTATCCATCTTAAAAACTGCAATTGGACTCATCAGAGAAAACCATGGAATAAATATCGAATTGGATAAAATCCCTTTGGATGATGCTAAAACTTTTTATCTCTACCAACATGGTGAGACCAACGCTACCNNTTTCAATTTGAAAGTGTGGGTATGCAAAAATATTTGCGGGAGTTAAAGCCGGATAAATTTGATGATTTGGTTGTAATGAACGCTCTGTACCGTCCCGGGCCGATGGCTTATATTCCACAATACATTGCCCGTAAACATGGCCGTGA
>PLCH01000268.1 GCA_003135585.1 Chitinophagaceae bacterium | reverse complement strand
TACCATCGTGCCAGTTGCAATAATGCTGCGCGGCGTGGGGAATACAGCGCTGCAATGGAAATGTACAATTATTAATCGACCAGCTTAGACAAACCTAGACAGTGAGATTGCTAAGTATCAAAGGTATTCTATCAAACAAACTGGTAATTAAATAAGTTATACTGATGGAAAATAATATCACTACATTGTTTTTAGACATNNAGCATTTATGTTTGAACAATCCCGGCCCATTGAAGGTTCCATTGAATACTTCAAAGAATTGAAAGTGCAATGGAAGTTGAAAATAATAGCAGTTAATAACGAAGCAAGAGAACTGAACGAATTTCGGATTCACGAATTTGGGCTGGGACAACTATTCGATGCTTTTATATCCTCCTGCTATGTACATCTGCGTAAGCCAGATCCCGATATTTTCCGCCTAGCCTGTGACATTGCACAAACTCCCCTTTCAAACATCTTATATATTGACGATCGGCTCATGTTTGTACATGTAGCAGCCATACTTGGTATCCTGGGACATCATTTCCAGGGAATAGACCCTGCAAGAATATACTTGAAATCAACTCAGCTTTTTCGGGGCTGATATTACCCAAGTNNAAAGCAAATTTTATGAATCATTCCCCTTATTCCACCCTGAAAAAGCAACTTAGTAGATTTGAGAAAAAATGGAATGAACCAGTTCAGCGTATCTTTTAAGTGGCCGTTCCATCGCGGTTTATGGAACAAATTGTATGCAAAATTAGCGAAGCAAAATTGTCAAATAATGAACGGCTGCATCGCATTGTGGCCGAAAAAACTTTCGGCCATCATCTTCTGAGGCATCGGGGGCATCGTTTCTTCTTTCGGATGGCCACAACCAGGACAGGTGATAACTTACACAAAATTAATGTTCAATTCATAAAATATTTTACTTGTTGCAGCAATCTTTATTTACTCCTGGTGTATTGCACCTTCAGGTTAACCGGAAGATTTTTTAACAGGCTTCGTGGATGACCTTACCAAAAGCAAAGTATTTGGAAGACCGGTAGGCACTCCAGTCCTTTATGACGGATCCCTGCTGGTTTCCGATGACACGAGCAATTCTATCTGGAGGATAGAGGCAAATAAATGAAAGGAGGTTTATTAACACTTTACTAACGTTTTGAAAAAATCCTTTGAAATAATATTGCCGGTGATTTAAAACCAACTTCACATAATGGCAATTATTCCCTTTCGGGAATAATTTTGATAAAAAAATCCTCTCCTAAATAATTCAAATAACTATTATAACTATTCAATATTTATGCATGGCCCGTGCTCTATTGATTTTAAAAACAAGTTTACACCCCACGTTTATATTTGAACGGGACGAAGATTAGATTTAAAAGAAGATTCTTTAATGGATTCTTATAACCATTGACGGAATTTTCTGATAAACCAGTTCTTAACGAATTGGGTTAGGAAACAATAGGATAATAGAATAGCTAGTAGCCATGGAAAATAACTTGAGGGTAAAGGCTCCATTTTTAATGCGCCCGCAAAGCTTGAAAACGGAAGATAAATACCAACAGCCATTATTGCTGTTGTCAAGGCGAGCACCGGTGCTGTAGCCCAGCTTTGAATAAATGGAATTTTCTTTGTACGTATCATGTGGACAATCAGGGTTTGAGAAAGCAAACCCTCAATGAACCAACCACTCTGAAAAAGACTTTGATGCGCAGTTGAATTGGCTTTGAATACGAACCACATAAGCGCGTAAGTAGCATAATCAAAGATTGAACTGATCGGCCCGATAAAGATCATGAACCGACTGATGCCTCCGGCATCCCATTTACGCGGAGTTTCAATATATTCAGCATCCATCCTGTCCCAGGGAATGGAAATCTGGGAAATATCATAGAGCAGATTTTGAATAAGGATCTGAATCGGCAACATGGGCAGGAATGGTAAAATAGCACTGGCTCCCAGCATACTGAACATATTTCCGAAATTACTGCTGGCGGTCATTTTGATATATTTTATGATATTACCAAAGGTTCTTCTGCCGTAGATTACCCCTTTACGCAAGACCATTAAATCTTTCTGAAGCAAAATAATATCCGCACTTTCTTTGGCAATGTCGACAGCGGTATCCACGGATATTCCCACATCAGCATCGCGTAATGCGGCGGCATCGTTTATGCCGTCGCCCATAAAGCCGACGGTATGACCTTTGGCCTGCAACACTTTGACAACACGACTTTTTTGAGCAGGACTAAGTTTGGCAAAGATGTTTATCTCATCAATTTGGATGGTTAAGTCATCATCAGACATTTTCTCCAGTTCATTTCCGAGTAAAATATTATTGCTTGAGATGCCTACATCACGGCAAATTTTCTTTGTAACAGTTTCGTTATCTCCGGTCAATACCTTTATTGAGACGCCTAATTTTTGCAATGCCTCAATGGAAGGCTTGGCCGATGGTTTGGCGGGATCCAGAAAACCAATAAAACCGGCTACGATCATATTACATTCGTCCGAAGTGGAATAAGTCAAAGGTCGTTCTTCGAATTCCTTAACTGCAACCAATAATACCCTTAACCCTTCTTTATTTAATTTTATTGAGGTGCTAAGGATGGTTTGCCGAATCTCCTCGTCCATGGGGATGATATCATCGGTATCGATTTGTAATTGTTCATCTTCACCCGGATCATATACGCGCGGGCATAAATCCAGCATTTCCTCCACAGCTCCTTTACAAATCAGAATGTGTTTATGATTATGTTCAAGGATTACCGACATCCGTCTGCGCTGAAAATCAAATGGTATTTCATCAACTTTCTTATAATCTTCCGCTTTTAACGAATCATGTAATTCGCCATGTTCTAGCACCGCCGTATCCAACAGATTTTTTAATCCTGTTTGGTGGTAACTATTCAGATAGGCCCATTTCAATACCTCTTCGTCTTCTATACCCAGGACATTCAAATGCCTTTCGAGCACAATTTTATCAAGGGTCAGGGTTCCTGTCTTATCGGTGCAGAGGATATCCATTGCCCCGATATTTTGTATGGCATTCAGGCGTTTAACTATGACCTTTCGTTTACTCATATTGACCGCACCTTTCGCCAAATTCGCAGTCACGATCATAGGCAGCATTTCAGGGGTAAGTCCAACTGCCACAGCGATGCCAAATAATAAGGCCTCAAGCCAATTGCCTTTTGTAAATCCATTGATAAAAAAAACTAAGGGAACCATAACAAGCATAAAACGGATCAGCAGCCAACTGACACTGTTTACTCCTTTATCAAAGCTTGTCTCCGCCCGTTTTCCGGTAACTGATTTACTGATGGAGCCGAAATAAGTCAGATTTCCAGTAGTCACTATGATAGCTATCGCAGTTCCGCTGACCACATTAGTACCCATGAAGCAGATATTCTCTAATTCCAATGGTGATTTCTCATCTGCATCTGCAACAACATAATCCCTTTTCTCAACAGGCAGCGCTTCGCCGGTAAGCATGGATTGGGTAACGAATAGGTCTTTTGACTGAATAATTCTGCAATCTCCCGGGATCATATCTCCTGCGGATAGGAATACCAAATCACCCCGGGTGAGTTGCTTGATATCCAATTCAATTTTACCGATTGTTTTGCGCAGAACGGTGGCGGTCGTTTTTACCATACTTTTAAGTTGCTCAGCGGCTCTATTGCTTTGAAACTCTTGCCAAAACCGTAGTAATGAACTTAGGAGTACCATAATAGAAACCACTATCACGGTTTTATAGTCCTGATCTCCAGGCTGCGCAAGAAAAACATCAGTTATCAGAGAAACAATGGCAAGAACAATTAAAATTCCAATAAAAGGATTGACGAATGCCTGAAAAAGTTGTTTATACCAAGCAGGTGCTTTTTCGTGCGCTATTTCATTTAGGCCATATTTTTCC
>PLCH01000541.1 GCA_003135585.1 Chitinophagaceae bacterium | reverse complement strand
GCTTATGTATGGCCGTGATCCGTTCCAATCCAAAAGCAGGAACCATACAAGTTATAGCAAGTTCCAAAGGCATGCCCTCATCAAAAATAAAAATTGCAGTGCAGTAGTGAAAATGAAAATAAGGAATCATCTGAAAATTGAGGATGCTGATAGTTTCGAATTTCATACTTTGTCCATGCACCCCGAATTCTCGATAAAGAATATTCTCTGATCAGGNNGCTGTATTATTTCTGATAATAGTTCCTGTCAGCTGTCAGGCAGGAAGGCCCAGAAATTAATTATTAGGGTTCTCCCAATTAATTAACGCAAACAGAGGCTCCTGAAGACTGATGACTTTTGGGTTTTAGGTTACATTCAATAAATTTGTTCAAATATTTTCCGATGCAGTATACAGCTCATGCTGACAGATATGAAAAAATGAAGTATAACCGTTGTGGTAAAAGCGGGGTCTTATTACCTGCGATTTCTCTTGGATTGTGGCAAAACTTCGGTTCTGTGGACATTTTCGAAAAAGGCAGGGATATTATCAGACGGGCTTTTGACCGGGGGATCACCCATTTTGATCTGGCTAATAATTATGGACCATTGCCAGGTTCTGCAGAGGAAAATTTTGGAAGAGTATTGCAAAGTGATTTTCCCGGTTATTTGAGGGATGAACTGATAATTTCCACGAAAGCGGGTTACCTCATGTGGCCGGGTCCTTATGGGGAATGGGGATCCAGAAAATACCTGATGGCCAGCCTCGATCAGAGTTTGCAAAGGATGCACCTGGAATACGTAGATATATTTTATTCCCACCGGCCCGACCCTTTAACGCCCCTGGAAGAAACCATGATGGCCCTGGATACAGCTGTAAGACAGGGCAAGGCATTGTATGTGGGCATTTCCAATTATCAGGCAGACGAGGCAGGAAAAGCAATTGACATATTAAAAAAGCTTGGCACGCCATGCCTTATCCATCAGCCAAAATATTCAATGTTTGAAAGATGGGTGGAAAATGGATTGCTGGATGTGTTGGAAAAGAATGGGGTAGGTTGCATCCCTTTTTCGCCGCTTGCGCAAGGGCTGTTGACCGATCGCTACCTGAAAGGAATCCCCGCTGATTCAAGGGCAGCCAAACCCCATGGGTTTTTGAAACCCGGTGAAATAACAGCCGGGAAATTGGAACAAATAAAAAAGCTCAATGAAATAGCGGGCAGAAGGAATCAATCCCTTGCTCAGATGGCCCTCACCTGGCTGCTCAAAGATAGGCGCATAACCTCGGTCCTGATAGGAGCAAGTTCAGTGGCACAACTGGATAATAATATTGATGCGCTCAACCACCCTGAGTTTGCAGCCGATGAATTAAAGGAAATTGAAAATGTCTTGCGGGAGAAATAAAGATGTTTTGTCCGAATAAACTTATAATAGGTTTGCTTTTTCTAACCGGATGGAATAACCCCACTCTATATTCCCAATCCGCTTACACAAATATCCGCCTGGACCAGGCAGGTTTTTATCCGAATGCTCCTAAGATAGCCGTCATAGTTGGAAGTGATTCATCTAAGGATTTCTTCATTGTCTCGGCAGAGGGAAAAAAAGTCGTATTTAAATCAAGCCTTAGTAAAATAAGGCAGTCCCATAATTCCCCACTAATGACTAAAATTGCCGATTTTAGTTCCCTGCAAACCAAGGGCGACTACCTCCTGTTCGTCCCGGGTCTGGGTTATTCCTATCTGTTCAAAATTGGTTCAGAAGTTCACCGGGCAGTGGCGTCTGCGGCACTTAAGGGATTTTATTACCAGCGTGCTTCCATGCCCTTGGAAAAAAAATATTCCGGCAAATGGGAGAGGGGTGCCGGGCATCCCGACACTGCCGTCTTGATTCATGCCTCGGCCGCTTCAAATGCCAGACCGGAAGGAACAATCCTTGCCTCGCCGGGTGGCTGGTATGATGCAGGCGATTATAACAAGTATATAGTCAATTCGGGCATAACGATGGGTACCTTGCTCGCTGCCTATGAGGATTTTCCAATTTATTTCGCGGAGTTGAAAACAAATATTCCTGAAACCGGCGACAGGGTTCCCGATATCCTCAATGAGGTGCTATACAACCTGAGATGGATGCTGACCATGCAGGATCCAAATGACGGAGGCGTATATCATAAATGCACCAATGCCGCTTTTGATGGAATGGTAATGCCTGGGATAACCACCCTTCCGCGATACCTGGTACAAAAAGGAACAGCCGCGACACTAGATTTTTCTGCCGTGATGGCCCAGGCCAGCCGGGTTTTTGATAAATTCAGGATTCGGCTGCCAGGCTTGTCTGACAGTTGTTTAAAAGCATCTGTCAGTGCATGGCAATGGGCGCAGAAAAATCCTGCTCTGGAATATAATCAGGAAGCAATGAATTCACAATTCAAGCCAAAAATAACAACCGGTGCTTACGGGGATAAGAATTTTGCCGATGAGTGGTTCTGGGCGGCGGCTGAATTACTGGCTACTACAAATAGTGAGCTCTATTTTCAGATTGTCAGGGAAAGAATGAATGACGCGATTTCCTTGCCGTCCTGGTCCAACGTTTTCATGTTGGGTAATTATACTTTAGTGCGTTTCGAAAAACAGTTATCCCCTGAGCATGCAAAAGAAATTCAACTGATAAAAGGCAGGTTGCTCCAATTTGCAGATTCTTATCTCAAACCTGTTGAAGACAATGCCTTTCAAACGGTAATGGGCCAATCAAAGAAAGATTTTACCTGGGGTAGTAATTCCAATGCGGCCAATCAGGGTATCGTATTAATCAATGCCTATTTTATCAGTAAAAATAAAAAGTATGTTGATTACGCTCTGACAAATCTCGATTACCTGATGGGTAGAAATGCCTCAGGTTATTGTTTTATAACGGGTATGGGTTCCAAGAGCCCGCAACATCCCCACCATCGTCCCTCTATAGCCGACGGCATAGAAGATCCGGTTCCTGGTTTAATGACAGGTGGGCCCAACCCGGGCAGACAGGATGGTTGCCCCTATGA
>PLCH01000527.1 GCA_003135585.1 Chitinophagaceae bacterium | reverse complement strand
GGGTAAATATCCGGGACCAGGCCCTGGCGGCAAAGGAGGTATTGAAATGGCCTTTTGTCGACACAAGCCGTATTGCAGTATGGGGATGGAGCGGGGGCGGATCGGCCACCCTGAACCTCATGTTCCAGTACCCGGACATCTATAAAACAGGGATTGCAATTGCAGCCGTCGGAAATGAACTTACCTATGATAATATTTACCAGGAGAGGTATATGGGATTACCCCAGGAGAACCGGGAAGATTTTATAAAAGGCTCCCCAATAACTTATGCAAAAAATCTTACTGGAAATCTATTATATATCCACGGAACCGGCGATGATAACGTTCATTACAGCAACGCAGAGCTGCTTATCAATGAATTGGTAAAATACAATAAGCGGTTCCAGTTAATGGTTTATCCCAACCGCACGCACAGTATTTCCGAAGGTCCCGGAACCTTTGAGCACCTGTCTGCCCTTTACACGGCTTTCCTTAAAGAGCACTGCCCGGGCGGGGGAAAGTAGTTTTTTTAAACCCTAAAAAAACCTTTCAAATCTTTGTCCATTTAAAAGATAGACCCTACCTTTGCATCCCATTCGAAAAATGGGATTTGGCCTATGTCTCAGCGTATCAGAATCAAATTACAGTCATACGATCACAACCTGGTGGATAAATCAGCTGAAAAGATCGTTAAAACAGTGCGCAGCACCGGGGCTGTGGTAACGGGTCCTATTCCTTTGCCGACCCGGAAAAAAATTTTTACCGTATTGCGCTCGCCCCATGTCAATAAGAAGGCGCGGGAGCAATTCCAGCTACACACCCATAAACGTTTACTGGACATCTATACATCGTCCTCTAGAACGGTAGATGCACTGTCAAAACTTGACCTGCCTTCAGGGGTCGACGTTGAGATAAAGGCCTGACGAACTAGTTCTTTTAAAATCCATCTGCAAACTCCAGGGTAAATCCGGGATAAAGCAGCGCTGGATAAATCTGAAAGCTTCCCGTTTCCGGTTTGGAATCAGGGGAGCCAGAAAGCAAATTTCCTTCATGCCTTTTTGGGCTGAAGGGATACATATGAACAAGCCGTTCGGGGTTTGTTTACTGCCGGTACTTCCAGTGGTTATCTTTTCAATAGCTCACCACAACAAAAGGAAAAGGTCGGTTGCAAACAAGGGGATTGAATCCGCGACCATCGCTGCTAAGCGAAGAGTCTCAGGGTTATCCGCTGCCCGGCTTAAATTTTAAAAAAAATGAAAGCTATTATTGGTAAAAAAATTGGGATAACCAGCGTATTCAGTCCAGACGGCAGGCAAATAGCTTGTACGATCATTGAAGCCGGCCCTTGTGTTGTTACACAGGTTAAAACACAGGAGACAGACGGGTACAGTTCTCTCCAGNNAGCGTGTTCACCCCTGATGGCAAGCAGCTGGCTTGCACCATTATTGAGGCCGGACCCTGCGTGGTTACACAGGTTAAGACAATGGAGTCGGACGGCTACAATTCACTTCAGCTCGCGTTTGGCGACAAAAAAGAAAAGCATACCAATGCGTCCCAAAAGAATCATTTCGCCAAATCAAATACTTCCCCCAAAAAATATGTAAAAGAATTCCGCGATTTTTCCCTCACGAAAAATCTGGGAGAATCGGTGACTGTTGAAATTTTTGCCGAAGGAGAAAAGGTCGACGTGGTCGGTACTTCAAAAGGCAAAGGTTTTCAGGGTGTGGTCCGCCGTCATGGTTTCAGCGGTGTTGGTGGAGCTTCTCACGGTCAGCATGACCGCAGCCGTGCTCCCGGTTCAATTGGTAACTCCTCCGACGCTTCCCGTGTAATGAAAGGCGTGCGCATGGCTGGACGCATGGGTGGCGACCGCGTCAAATTAAAGGGATTGAAAGTTGTGAAAGTTTTTGCTGAGAAAAATTACATATTGGTAAGCGGATCAGTACCGGGTCATTTAGGATCAATAGTCTATATCCAGAAGTAAGATTTAATCAAAATACGATGCAATTAGATGTTTTAAACATAAAAGGAAAGAAAACCGGAAGAACGGTGGAGTTACCGGAAGATATATTCGGAATAGAGCCGAACGATCATGTGATCTATCTCGCTGTTAAACAGTTCCTGGCAGCCCAGCGGCAGGGTACCCATAAGGTGAAGACCCGCCTGGAAGTGAAAGGATCTTCCAAAAAACTTCACAAACAAAAAGGTACCGGCGGGGCCCGTAAGGGAAATATCCGTAACCCTTTGTACAAGGGGGGTGGTACCATCTTTGGACCCAAACCCCGCGATTATGATTTTAAGTTGAACCGGAAGGTGAAGGATCTGGCCAAAATGTCCGCCCTAGCCTACAAGGCAAAAGGAAATGCCATCCTGGTGGTGGAAGATATTCAACTGGAAGCTCCTAAAACAAAGGAATTTGCCGGGATACTGAAAGAACTGAAGCTGGCAGGTAAAAGGGCTTTGTTCGTATTTCCTGAATATAACGACAACCTCTACCTGAGCCTGCGCAACGTCCAGCGTGTCGAAGGAGGATTGCTGGCGGATATCAATACCTATGACATTGTGAATGCAGAGGTGCTGGTATTGTGCGAAACCGCTGCCAAGGTATTTTCCGAAGAGGAAGTGGAGGCATGAGATAGATGATAATGGAATGAAATAATTGAAGATTAAGAAAATTAAAAATAGAGTATGAAACTCTCTGACGTTTTGATAAAGCCCGTCTTGACAGAAAAAGCAAATGCCCAGCAGGAAAAGTTGAGGAGGTATGCTTTCAAGGTAAATCGGAAAGCCAACAAACTTGAGATTAAGAAGGCTGTTGAAGCTTTCTACGGGATCACGGTTATCGATGTGAATACTTCTGTAGTGCCAGGGAAAGCTAAAACGCGTTCCACCAAAGCCGGAATGATTTCCGGACGCAAGCCGGCCTATAAGAAAGCCATGGTAACGATTGCGGAAGGTGAAACGATTGACCTGTATTCGAACATTTGATTTGATAACAATTTATCACACTGAATTCGGATTTCAAATATTGAATTTTTAAAAATGGCACTAAAGAAATACAAACCGATTACCGCAGGGACACGCTGGAGAATTGGCAATGCCTATGCCGAGATAACCTCCGACACACCTGAAAAGAGCCTGCTGGAAAAAGTAAAATCCACGGCTGGCCGGAATTTCCAGGGGAGAAGGGCAATGCGTTNNCGTTATATGGGAGGCGGTCACAAGAAAATGTATCGCCTGATTGATTTCAGAAGGAATAAAAAGAATATTCCTGCTACGGTTGCCTCGATAGAATATGATCCATACCGTACAGCTTTCATCGCTTTGATAAATTATGCGGACGGAGAGAAAAGATATATCCTGGCCCCCCAGGGTTTACAGGTAGGCGGAAAGGTGATCTCCGGTGATGAAGTAGTTCCCGAAGTAGGAAATGCCCTGCAGTTAAAGCATATCCCCCTCGGGACAAATATTCATAATGTTGAAATGCAGCCGGGACAGGGTGGAAAACTGGTTCGCAGTGCAGGTGCATCCGCGCAACTGACCAACAAGGAAGATAAATATGCCGTGCTGAAAATGCCATCCGGTGAATTGAGAAAGGTTTTGATCAACTGCTACGCAACAGTCGGGGTTGTATCCAACAGTGACCATAGTTTGCAAAGTATGGGTAAAGCTGGACGCAATCGCTGGAGGGGTATCCGCCCCCGTACCCGCGGGGTTGCCATGAACCCGGTTGATCACCCGATGGGCGGAGGGGAAGGAAAAGCTTCCGGCGGCCAACCTCGTTCAAGGAATGGCCAATATTCAAGAGGTTTGAAAACCAGGACAAAGGGGAAGGGCACGGATAAATTTATTATCCAGAGAAAGAACGGGAAAAAATTGGCCAAATAGTTAAAAAAGAAATCAAATATTCAAAGTNNCGTTCAATTAAAAAAGGTCCTTACGTAGACGCAAACCTGGAGAAAAAGATTCTGACTATCAATGATGGCTCAGCGAAGAAAGGGGTTATTAAAACCTGGAGCCGGCGTTCGACCATAACTCCTGATTTTGTGGGGCATACACTTGCGGTGCACAATGGCAATAAGTTTATCCCGGTTTACGTAACAGAATTTATGGTTGGCCATAAACTTGGTGAATTTGCGCCAACGCGCAATTTCAAGGGTCACTCGAGCAAGAAGATTGCGGAATAAAGAGATAAAACGAAAATCGTTTAATCGTAGAATGGCCGGTGAACCCGGAACCAGCTCCGGGGCTGGGGAANNAGATGCGTTTGCTGGCCGATGAAATCCGTGGCATGCATGTCGAGAAAGCATTGGCTTTGTTGGAACATCATCCGCAGCATTCTTCCACACCCCTTCACAAATTGCTTTGGTCTGCAGTGAAGAACTGGGAACAGAAGAATGAAGGAAAAAGCGCTGCCGATGAAAGCCTGGTGGTAAAAACGGTTTTTGTTGACGGAGCCAGGGTGTTAAAACGCATGCGGCCGGCGCCTCAGGGCCGTGGTTATCGCATTCGCAAGAGAAGCAACCATGTCACAATCATTGTGGATTCAAAAATAATTGATAAAACTATTAAACCATAATATGGGTCAGAAAACAAATCCTATTGGTGCAAGATTAGGCATCATCCGCGGCTGGGAATCCAATTGGTATGGTAGCAGAAAAGATTACGCTACTAAACTGATTGAGGATAATAAGATCAGGACTTACCTGAACGCCCGCATCAATAAGGGCGGAATCGCGAAAATTGTTATTGAGCGTACGCTGAATAAACTAATCGTCACGATCCACACTTCCAAACCGGGCATCATTATAGGTAAGGGTGGTGGAGAGGTTGACCGTATTAAAGAAGAACTTAAGAAACTGACCGGCAAAGACGACGTGCAGATAAATATCCTGGAAATACGCCGCCCTGAACTGGATGCCAATATTGTGGGTGATACCATTGCCCGGCAAATAGAAAACCGGATAAATTTTAAACGGGCTATTAAAATGGCTATCGCTTCTGCCCTGCGCATGGGTGCAGAAGGAATCAAGGTGAAAGTGGCCGGTCGTTTGGGCGGTTCAGAAATTGCCCGGAGCGAAGAATTTAAACAAGGCCGTACTCCATTGCACACGCTGCGGATGGATATTGATTATGCCAACGTTTTTGCTCAGACAGTTTATGGAAAAATAGGTATTAAGGTTTGGATTTGTAAAGGGGAAGTGCTGGTGAAGAGAGATCTGAATCCAAATTTCGTAGGCGGGAAAAGTGATGTAAGCGACAGAAGGGACAGAAGGCCAGGCGATGAGCACCATCATAGGGATGAGAGAAGGGGCGGCGGCGGTGCAGGTGACAGAAGAGGCGGCGGTGGAGAAAGAAGAGGCGGAGGAGGAAGCGGTGAAAGAAGAGGGGCTGGTGACAGAGGGGGCAGGAGGAGTTAGAAAAAATAAGGAGGTTTATTTAAAGCGATCTAAAAAATTATATGTTACAACCTAAAAGAACAAAGCACAGGAAAGCCCAAAAAGGTCGCATCCGCGAATCAGCAAAAAGAGGCAGTTCTATTGCCTTTGGTTCATATGGTTTAAAGGCCCTGGAAGCAATTTGGCTGACCAACCGTCAGCTGGAAGCAGCCCGCCAGGCTTTAACCCGTCATATGAAGAGGGAAGGAAATGTGTGGATACGCATTTTCCCGGACAAGCCCATTACTAAAAAGCCGCAGGAAGTGAGGATGGGTAAGGGTAAGGGTAA
>PLCH01000021.1 GCA_003135585.1 Chitinophagaceae bacterium | reverse complement strand
ATATAAATAAGGATGTGCCTTGATCTGTTCTTTGAGTTCATCCAGCCGGGGCTTTGCCAGAGAGGCGCCGTCGATTGATGTCCTCGAGGACGACTCTCTGTAAATTCTCTTTATTACCAATGATTCTATATTATCCAGGGCATATTTCAATTCCTTTGGCTGGCCGCACCACCAGGAAGCAATCGTGGGCATGATCAGATCCTCGTTCAAAAAATACCGCGAAATGTTTGGCAGAAATGAAATCAGTCCCGGGTTTTCCAAAATACTGCTGCCGATCGGATTTGCAATACTCACATTGCCGCTTCTGACCACCTGCAAAAGACCGGGAACACCCAACTGGGAATCTTCCTTCATCTCCAGGGGATCACAATAAACATCATCAACCCTGCGCAAAATTACATCCACTTTTTCAAGGCCCCCTATTGTTTTCAGCCAAACAAAATTATCCTGAACCATCAGGTCATTTCCTTGCACCAGGGTATACCCAAGGTTGGCGGACAAATAGGAATGTTCGAAATACGTTTCATTCCCTGGCCCGGGGGTAAGGATGACAATCCGGGGGTCTTGTTTTTGTCCGGGAGCTATTTCATTCAGTGAATCTGTAAGGGAATCAAAATAAGAGGAAAGCTGGCGGACTTCCAGGCCGTCAAAAAGTTCAGGAAAAATACGGGCCATGGCGATTCTGTTTTCCAGCGCATAACCTGAACCGGAAGGAGCTTGTGTCCGGTCATTAAGTATCCATACTCTCCCGTCAGGGCTCCTGGCCATATCGGCGGAATAGAGAACCAGATTATGCCTGCGCGGGTTTAGGATCCCGGAACATTGACGGATAAAGCCGGAATGGTTGTAGACTAGGCCATCGGGGAGCAAGCCATTTTTGATCAGCTTCCGGTCTCCATATATATCTTTCAGAATAAGGTCAAATAGTTCAGCACGCTGCACGAGTCCGGATTCAATGGTTTGCCATTCCTTCTTGCTTATAAGAAAGGGGATGAGGTCCAGGTTCCAGGGTCGGCTGAGGCCGGAAGGATGTCCGTATATATTGTAGGTAACTCCGTTTTCTTTGAGAAGCCTCAACAAATCCTGGGTCCTTTCCAGTATTTCTGCGGGACCCATTTTGTGGAAAGATTGGAAAAAGCTTTGCCAGTGGGGACGGAGATTTCCATCCTCTCCTACAAGTTCATCATAGGTGTGGCCGCTACTTAAATAATGTTCAAAACTTGCTTCAGACTGGTTGCTAATGGTCATGAATCCGGATTAGGCTGTTTTTTTTCATGCTGTATACAATACCATTCATTTCAAATTCCGAAGCTTTTCCTTCCCCACCGAAGGGGAACTTTATCCAGGATCTGCTTCATCGGTCAATTAAATGATTGACAATATTAATATTTTTCAATTAGGTATAATCCTAAAAAAGCAGTTGTAATTATATAAATTTGGGTGAGTGGAATCAATGTTATGGAGAAATTAAAAATTGCAACGGCCCAATTTGAACATAAAAGCAATGATAAACGGTATAATTTATCCGTCATAAAAAAACTTTCTTTGCAGGCGGCGCAGAAAGGTGCAGACATTATTAGTTTTCATGAATGTTCGGTCACCGGCTATTCATTCGCCCGTCATTTGACAGGGGAGGAGTTGCTTTCGGTCAGTGAACTGATTCCGTGTGGAAACAGCATAGATGAATTGGTCTCAATAGCAGCGATGGCAAATATCATATTGCTTGCCGGTTTATTTGAAAAAGATCAAAATGGCAATATTTATAAAGCCTATGTATGTGTGGACAAGAATGGCTTGATAAGTTCTTTCAGAAAACTTCATCCTTTTATCAATCCGAATATCCAACAAGGAAATGAATATTGCGTATTTGAACTAAAGGGGTGGAAATGTGGAATTTTGGTGTGCTATGACAATAACATAATTGAGAATGTGAGGGCAACCGCCCTGCTGGGTGCCGAGATTATTTTTATGCCACATGTTACGATGTGTACGCCCTCTCCCGCTCCGGGACGCGGATTTGTAGATCCGGAACTTTGGAAAAACAGGGAGACGGATCCCACCACTCTCCGCCAGGAATTTGACGGCCCGAAAGGAAGGGCCTGGTTAATGAAATGGTTACCGGCAAGAGCCTATGACAACGGGGTGTATGTCATATTTTCAAATCCTATCGGAATGGATGATGATCAGCTCAAAAACGGTTGTTCCATGATCATCGATCCCTTTGGGGATATTCTTGAAGAATGCCGGTCGTTTGAGGATTCATTTGTGGTGGGAGTATGTACAAAGGATAAAATAATTAAATCAGGTGGTTACCGGTACACAAATGCAAGGAGGCCGGAATTATACAAAGATATCCTCGGAGAGCCGCACCGCTCCGTCCAAAAAGTAGTCTGGCTAAAGGACAAGAAATAGAATTGATTTTAGAAAATGCTGGGTTCATTCTATACCGGCCAATTCATGCGCGATTGACCCCGACAGGGGCTCGGTAAACACCCATTCCTTAATTGTATCGTTGTTCATATAC
>PLCH01000447.1 GCA_003135585.1 Chitinophagaceae bacterium | reverse complement strand
TAAATTCTGCTTCCATTCATTACGAATCCGGATTGGGGATAAGTAATGGAATGAAACCGATCCTTGCCTTTGAATCGTGGGAATCCAGGTTTTTCTCCAAATTTACATCTGCGAAAAAATGCCTTGAAAGATTTATCCACCCTTTTCAATACATCCTGCAATACCTGAGAATGAATATCTTTAAATTCAGGATACGCCTCTTTTATTTCAGGAAGTTGGTTAGCCTGCTCTTTATAGGAAGTAGATTTACCAGCTTTAAAAGAAATAATTCGATGCTCAATAGCCGTATTATGCAACCAACGACAAAGATTGAGACGGTTATCAATGAAAGCGGCTTGGGTTTTAGTAGGATACATCCTGTATTTGAAAGTCCGTATCATTATTACAAATTTCGCAACAAGTTGGGAACCATTAAACTTTTTTAAAAATAAATATATTTTTGTCCACATCAAGATTCCCTAAAAAAGGGAGACAAAAATTACATCGTACCACATTATCCATTGAAAAAAAGACTTAATTATTGATTTTATCCTCCATCAAAACGCAATCTTTTTTGGAATTCTTCAATCTATCGGGAAGCCACCTGAGTGATAAAAATTTGACGAGGATAAATGAAAGGAATGCTTTCACAACACAATTCGGGAATTTATATTTTTAGGTCTCTTTGTCTTTGGTATTCCGGATCAGGCCTATGCCTGCAAAAAAGAAAAGAGCTCCCAGAATTCCATATACGAAAATTTGCTTGATGCTCCTGGTACCCTGCCCTCCATTCATAATATAGACAGCAGCCAGGATAAGGCCTGCAATACCCACAATGGACAAAATTATACCCAATATTCTTTTTTCCATATTTAATAAATTTTACACAAGTTAAATATTTGCAGGACTTTATGTTTGTTTTTCTTGGTGGCATGGTAATGGTCCTATGGGTCGTAATAACTATCTCATTAATTGTTAAAATTGTTAACCAAAAAAAATAGTATGAAAAAAGTATTTTTCTTTTTATTAGGAGTCGCTCTGACAAGTGTTGCTGTCGCACAGACAACAGAAAAGAAAGAGGACATGAACCATTTGAAAAAAAACATCCGGGAAAAGCGTGAGGAAAATCACGAGGTAAATAAAGACGTTGCCCATTTAAACTTCAAACAGGCAAAGGCTGACCATAAAGATAAGGTAGCTGAAAAAAGAGCTGCGCGTGTCCACGCCGACCGTCTTAAAAATGATGGTGTGAAACATCCTGTGGCAAAGGCAAAGCATCAGATCCATGCACAGGATGAAGCCAAGAAAAATAAATTATAGACTCGATTGGATCGAGTTAAGCCATCAGCTTATTAAATAAGTTGGTGGCTTTTTCTATTCCGGTAGAATTTTCTCTGGTAATATAATCGAACCGTCTGCATCCACAAGTGCAGTGACCTCACTTACGGTTTTAACTCCCAGACTGTCCCGCGACCGGTACTTGCAAACCACCCGCATTTTATGAATGTTTTCTGGCTGGTAAAGGGTCTCTTCCACTACAAAACCGGCAGGGTTTTTCAATTTCGCCTGCAAATATTTTTTCAGGGGCCTGCAGGATCCATCGAGGCTATCGATGTATCTGGCCACCCATTCATCCTGAAATTTTCCCAGTTTTTTACCTTTTGCCATCAGTGCATCATCAAATGAAACAGTCTGTATTGGCTTTCCTGTATCATATTTGTAGACATATATCATGTTGATATTGTCATATCCATTTAGCTTGTATTTCCTGTCAAAATAGGCTTCCGTTCCGGATTTTTCAGGATTATCCACTGCAATTAGAATTGCACTGTCCCTGTAGGTGACATCCCTGACCTCATAAAGGGAGTCGCTTTTCAGGGATTTTTCAACCAATGGAATATTGGCAATTTTTCCGGCTGCAATTCCCCGTTCCTTCTCCTTCTGGGCGGAAGAAAGATAAAGCTTTGTCAGGATCAGGGCCGCAAATACAAGAAAGGCTGTTGTAATAATCAAGATGGCTTTTAGAGATCGTTTCATTTTATAATTCGTGCTACAAACTACAAAAACATTACCAAAAAAAGAATTTAGCTGGCATACAAATCTATAGGTTTCATCCTGGGTGACAAGACATGCATCAAAAGCCATGCAACCAGGTAAGCACAACCGCAGATGATAAAAATAATATGATAACCGGCAGCTTTATTTCCGGCGTGTTTGAAATAATCCAAAATATAACCCACGATCAGTGGAAAAATCATTCCTCCTACAGAACCCGCCATCCCTCCAATACCGACAACAGAACTCAGTGTCTTTTTAGGAAACATATCAGAAGCCGTCGTGAATATATTGGCACTCCAGGCCTGATGAGATGCTGCTGCCAGACTGATAAGTGCAACCGCCACCCATATATTGGTCGCATAAGTGGCCGTCACAACAGGTAAGACACAGATGGCGAAAATCAGCATAGCAATTTTTCTTGCCTTGTAAACGGGCCAGCCTATTTTTATAAAATGAGATGAAAGATAGCCTCCGCCGATACTGCCTGCCGAAGTAATGCTGTAGATGATGACCAGCGGCCATCCCGGTTTTTTAAGATCCAAATGAAAGCTGCCGCTGAAATAATCCGGCAGCCATAAAAGAAAAAACCACCAGATAGGATCCGTCAGGAATTTACCCACGACAAATGTCCAGGTTTGTCTGAATGTAAAAAGCCTTGCCCAGGAAACCCGCCTTTCATCCAATGCCTCTATCTGTTCATCCGCATCACTGTGGATATATTCGTATTCCATTTTGGATAGTCTTTTTTGCTTTGAGGGGATTTCATAAAAAACCCTCCAGGCAATCAGCCATATAAATCCTAAAGAACCGGTAACGATAAAAGCCTGTTTCCATCCATACACTCCCAGAATCCAGGGGACTAGGATGGGAGCAATGACAGCGCCGATATTGGTTCCGGAATTAAATATACCAGTAGCGAAAGCCCTTTCCCTGCGTGGGAACCATTCTGCGACAGCCTTAATTGCCACCGGGAAATTTCCCGATTCGCCCAAACCCAGGGCAACTCTTGCAAGGATAAATCCGGCCGTGGAACCTGCCAGTGCATGAAAAACGGCGGCAAGACTCCATATTATAATGGAAACAGTGTAACCTGCCTTCGTACCTATTTTGTCGATCAGGCGGCCAAAGATTAACAGACCTCCCGCATAAAAAAATTGAAAAATGCTGTTGATGTATCCGAATGTTTTCTCATCCCAGAGGAACTGCTTTTCCAAAACAGGTTTTAAAAGACCAATTACCTGACGGTCTATATAATTGATGGAAGTGGCAAAGAACAAGAGCGCCACCACTACCCACCTGTATTTTCCTATGGCTTGCATATCGGTTTATTATTATTCAGTAGGGGCTGGCCGATACTTTTTGAAATTCATGTTCACGGACATATGGATTGCCAGCTGAAATAGTTCTTTGCGTTTTGGAAGCAGATATCCTGGATCAGTTTTCCTGTNNGTCCAATCCAGATCATCCGGCAATTCCCCTCTTTCTATTTCTTCGCCAAATAAATTACAAAGTAATCTTCGGAAGTATTCGTGACGGGGGAAGGAAAGAAAGCTCCTGGAATCTGTCAGCATTCCTACAAACCTGCTTAGCAAACCCATGTTGGATAAGGCATTCAGTTGTTTTGTCATGCCTTCTTTCTGATCCAAAAACCACCAGGCAGCACCCCACTGGATTTTTCCTGCCACTGAGCCGTCATTGAAATTACCGATCATCGTCGCCATAATTTCGTTATCTGCAGGATTGGAATTGTAAAGAATGGTTTTTGCAAGTCTGTTATCCCGATCCAACCGGTCTAAAAATTTCGACAGTGATGCTGCCTGCGGAAAATCGCCAATAGAATCCCAGCCGGTATCGGGACCAAGTTTTTTCTTCAGACGGCTGTTGTTATCCCGAAGGGCACCAAGATGGTATTGCTGTACCCACCCGCTGGCTGCGTCCCATTCCGCAAATTGAACAAGCATCGCCGACCTGAATTTTCTGGAAGCTGCAGAATCAATTTTTTTCCCCTTGCGTATCTTTTCAAAAATATTCTTGATTTCGGTTGTTGTGTAGTCTTCTGCACAAATGTTTTCCAGGCCGTGGTCTGAAACGGTGCAGCCATTCGCTGAAAAAAAATCGTGGCGGTTCTTAAGTGCATCTGCATAATCGGAAAAACCAACAATCGTTTTATCCGCAGCTTTTTCCAGTTTCTCCAAATAACTATTAAATGCCACAGGGTCGTCTACCTTCATGGCCCTATCGGGGCGAAAGGCAGGAAGAACCGGAATTTCAAAACCTTCTGCTTTCAATTGCCGATGGTATTGCAGGCTATCGGTAGGATCATCGGTCGTGCAGACAATCTTCACCTGCATTCGTCTTAACAGATTGCGAACAGAATAGGCAGGAGTGGAAAGTTTCTCAGCGCAGCTGTCATAAATTTCTTTTGCAGTGTCCGCATTCAGCATTCTGCCGATATTGAAATAACGCTGCAGTTCCAGGTGGGTCCAATGATACAGCGGATTTCGTAAAGTATAGGGAACGGTGCCTGCCCATTGCTGGAACTTTTCCCAATCAGTCTTGTTGCCTGTGCAATAATCCTCTTCGACACCGTTTGCCCGCATGGCTTTCCACTTGTAATGGTCACCGTAGAGCCACGCCTGGGAAAGGTTTTCAAATCTTGTATCCTCTGCTATCTGCTGCGGCGGCAAATGACAGTGATAATCGATGATCGGAAGCTCTTTTGCGAAATCATGAAATAAACGTTGGGCTGTTTTGGTATCCGGTAAAAAATGCTCGTTCAAAAAAGGTTTCATACATATCCCATTTCATATTCCGGTGCTTACAGGCTAACCCCTCTTTTCCAAGGAATAAAATCATCCTGTCCGTGACGTACCGCACTCACTTTTTTTTCTCCGCTCGCTACTTTCAGGACATAGTCGAGGATCCTTTCTCCGCATTGTTCGATGCTTTCTTCACCCTCGATAATCAAGCCTGCATTGACATCAATAATATCATGCATTTTATTGAACAATTGAGTATTGCTTGAGATTTTAACCACTGGTGCAACCGGGTTGCCGGTAGGAGTTCCAAGACCCGTTGTAAACAATACGATGTTGGCTCCTGACCCCACTTCTGCCGTCGTGGATTCTACATCGTTGCCGGGAGTGCACAAAAGGTTCAAGCCTGGTTTTTTACTTTTCTCCGGATAATCAAGTACATCAGTTACAGGGGAGGAACCTCCTTTTTTTGCGGCTCCCGCGGATTTGATAGCATCGGTAATCAGGCCGTCTCTTATATTACCCGGAGATGGATTCATATCAAAACCCGAACCCACAGCCTGGGCTTTCGAGTTGTACAGCCTCATCAGATCGATAAACCTCTTAGCCGTTGTTTCATCAGTACAACGGTCACTCATCTCCTGTTCCACCCCGCATAGTTCGGGAAACTCCGAAAGAATGACCGAGCCGCCCAATGCTACCAGAAGGTCCGAAGTGTAACCGATGGCGGGATTGGCTGAAATGCCCGAGAATCCATCAGAGCCGCCGCATTCAAGTCCAATGCAAAGTTTGCTCAGGGGGGCGGGTTTACGAACGCACTGATCTGCCAGTACCAATCCTGCAAAACTCTGTTTAACAGCAGCAGCGATATGGTCGGTTTCCTTTCCGATTTTTTGCTGTTCAAGGATATACAACGGTTTCTCAAAGGAAGGAGACCGTTTTTTTATTTCTTCCTTTAACATAGACGCCTGGGCATTCTGGCAACCTAAACTCAATAGCGTTGCCCCCGCCACGTTCGGATGGGTTATATATCCGGCAAGTAATCCACATAAAGCCTGGGCATCCTGCCTGGTTCCTCCGCAACCTCCTTCNNATCAATAGGTTCAAATTTTATGGATTCCGGAGAAATCCCTTTTTTATAAGAGGCCAACAATTGCCGGACAAAATGATTGTATTTTTTCGGACGCGCATATCCTAATCCTTCCAGGAGGGCTTCTTTTAATACCTCCACATTCCTGTTTTCGCAAAAGACCAGGGGCACTACCAGCCAGTAATTTGCAGTTCCTACACTGCCATCTGCGCGGTGATAGCCCATAAAATTTTTTTGTTTCCAGGCAGTGACATCGGGAATATGCCATTCGGTTTTTCGCTGATGTGAAAGCTGGTAATCGTCGGCCGCATGAACGAGATTCGAAACAGAGATTCTTGCACCGGCAGGAATATTTTCCNNATATTTTCCTTTGCTTTTCCAACCAATACGCCATACATCAACACGGCTTCCCCTTTCTTTAAGGAAACGGTCGTGAATTTGTGCTTTGCAGGAATATCTTCCGAGAGCTTATACCGATCCCCGTTGTGTTGTACTTCCTCACCCTTCGCGAGGTCTGTCAGTGCAATGAGCACATTATCTTTAGGATGAATTTTTAAAATTGCCTGTTTCATCTGTGCTTTAGTTTAATTCGCCTGAATATTTTTTATTGCCTTATCTGCACCCTCCTTTATAAGCAGCTGCAAACACTCGGTTACAGCCTCCGCAAATCCCGGAAGCGTGTGAAGATCTGCGCCCCAAAGTTTTTCATTCTTCAATATTTCCGTTACGAGTCCATTTGTACCAAGGCGCTTCCATTCCTGAGCGTAGTAGGCCGCAAATTCATCGCTCACAAGATACTTCTTACCATCGGCTTCTCCATAATATAGACCATCGGTTCCCTGTTCTGATTTCATAAATAACAAATGAGCTGCAAATCCCAGAGCGATGCGCCGGGGAACCGTTCCATAGCGTTTGTAATGGTTCAGCAAAACCGGTATGACACGCATCCGCATTTTGGAACAGTATTGCAAAGTGATGCCCAGCCAGGAATGGCCAATATAAGGATTGCTATACCGGTCAAGCGTCTTTCTGGTAAAATTGTTTGCGGCTTCCATCGTCAGCGTATTACTGGTAATGGCCGGTGCAATTTCCTCCAGCATCAGGGTCCTCATATAGGATGAAAATGCCGGATCATCCATGGCTTTTTTCACAATCTGGAAACCTGCCAGCCATGCAAGACCGCAACCAAGGGTATGAGAACNNTCCCGGAACAGGCTGATATCCGAAGCAATAATGACGCCCTTGTCTGCCTGGCTGAAAGACAATATTTTTTTTACTTTTTCATCGGGAGATTCAATCGCCCAGAGACGGTAGACTTCGGCCATAATCATCAATTCATCCCTATAACCCAAAAAAGATTCAGCTTCTTCCTGTTGTGGAGCAGTCAGCCTGCCGGGTACAATCCTGTCCACCAGCGAATTGCAGAAATAATTCTTATGTCTGACCCAATCAACAAAAGCATCCTCCAGTCTGTTTTGATTTGCGAGTTCTACCAGAATAGCCAAAAGCCTGACCCCGTTATCAGGCAATAGTTCTGTTGGAATAATTACCATTCCTTTGTCCGGGTCAGCTTTGAATATCTTATAGCGCTCGTGAAGGAAGGCAAGCAACTTTCCGGGGAAAGACTCCGGAGGGGATGCAAGGATATTGTCTTTTGTCAGTACTATGCCTACTTCCGTGGTATTGGAAATAATAATTTCCATTCCAGGATTGCCGGCACATTGCAGAATTTTTCCCCACTCATTTTTTGCAGATAGCACGCGGCTGATGGAGGCATTGACAATATATTCTTCCACTTTTTTGTTCTCCTTAATTCCCCTTACGATCAAAGTAAACAAACCATCCTGTTTTTCAAACGGACTGGTATCAGCGCTGCCGGTTGATTTTACCACGACGATCCTCCCATTGAACAAACCCCTTTTGTTCGCTTTGTCAATAAAATAATCGGGCAGCCCCCGAAGCAATACTCCGGTTCCAAATTGCAATACTTTTTCAGGCAGCCCAAAATAGGCNNCGCAAATATCCATACAACAGTTTATTTTTGCTGCCCGATGGCTCAGAAAAAATTAAAGCGTTTTGAAGCAATAAAAGATTTTCCAAATGTATTGGAATACCCAGAGGGTATGCCCGGTAAATGGCAGGATTTCTTTAAGAACAACAACCCGATTGTCCTGGAGCTGGCCTGTGGAAAAGGAGAATACACGGTGGGATTGGCCAAAATGCATCCTTCTTTTAATTGTATTGGAGTGGACCTGAAGGGAAACCGCATCTATATCGGCGCCAGGAAATGCATGGAAGAAAGGATTGAAAACGCAGCATTTTTGAGAACCCAGATAGATAGGATAAACGTTTATTTTTCGAAAGCCGAAGTCCAGGGGATCTGGCTGACGTTTCCGGATCCTCAATTGCGCAAGTCAAGGATTAAAAAAAGGCTGACTCATCCAAAATTCCTGCGTTTATATCAGCAAATTCTTGTTCCCGGGGGTCTGATACATCTTAAAACGGATTCACCTGCCCTATATGCCTTTACCCGGCTTGTGATCGACATGTATGGACTGACCCTGCACAAACATTCGGATAACGCCTATGCAGATCTTCCAGATAAACAAGAACTGCAAATCAGAACCCACTACGAAGGGTTGGATATTGCCCAAAGCAAAAGAGTGCACTATCTGTGTTTTTCCTTACCGGTTTCCGATTTACCGGAAATCGATTCTGTGTTGAAGCAACGAATAAAAGAAAATGAGCAAGCAATTGGTTGAAGGTTTGGATTTCTACTACAATGAACAGGGTTATATAGTCCTAACGGAAAAATATCACCTGGAAAAAGGTTTTTGTTGCGGCAATGGCTGTAAGCATTGTCCCTACCAATATGAAAATGTACCCGAACCCCGCCGGTCTGAACTATTAGCACAAAAAGATACTGATGGCCAAAATAAAAAATAAGATTTCTGCGAAGCATACATTGGCAATAGTCAATCCTTCCGGTAAAAGGGAGGCCTCTTTTTTTGAACTGGTTTATGAAGTGGCCCGGCAGATTCCTAAAGGCAGGGTTACTTCCTACGGCGCAATAGCCGCTTGCCTGGGCACCCGACTGTCTGCAAGGATGGTGGGCTGGGCAATGAACGGGGCGCGAAAGATAAAGCCTGCTGTACCTGCCCGNNCGGAAAAAGAGGGAATCAAAGTCAGGAATGATACCGTACTGGATTTTGGAAAACTGTTCTGGGATCCGGCGAAAGAATTGCTTTGATCAGTAGTATGGGCTGATCATAAGGTATACCACCACCCCCGTGACGGCTACATAAAACCAGACAGGCCAGGTAATCCTGGCCAGCCGCCGGTGTTTGTCAAATCTTCCCTGAAAAGCTTTCTGCAAAGTAAATAAGACCAGGGGTATAATAATTCCTGAAAGAATGATATGAGAGCTTAAAATAAAATAATAAAGATACCTCAGCGAACCTGCCTTCAGTTTTTCCTCATCGCTTAGAATCCCGTCATGGTTCAGATCACCAAACTTTGCAGATGGATTGGAAGAATGATAAATTACATACGAGACCAGGAAAATAGTGCTTAGGACAACAGCGATAAGATTGGCCGTCTTATGTGCCCTGATTTGTTTATTTTTTATAAAGTACAAACTCGCGAGTAACAGAATAGCAGTCGATGAATTTAAAAATGCATGAAAAAGCGGAAGGGCCCTGGTATTAAAACCAAAATCAATCCTGACATGAGGGACCAATAAAATAAANNCTGCAAGGGGGATGGCGATGGAAATTAGAATAATCGGAACGGTGAGATTTTTTTCCTTCATATTTTTTCAGGGATTTAAGACCTAAATTTTTTTTGTTGTGCGCTGAGAAAATAGACACCCGCGGCCGCAGCCAGCAGGACAATTATCATTAGCGGAATCAACGGCTTTAATTCAGAAAGCACGGAAGGGTTTTTTTTGTCCTTTTCAAGCATGATAAATACAATGTCGTTTGCCAGCCTGGAAAGATCCACGCTGTCGAGGCCATCATAATACCCTCTGACAACATGGTATTTATCCATCAGCACCATTTTCTGGGTATGAATAAAACTGGAATCAACCCCTTCTCCATCCTGCAAGCCCAGTTTCAATTCATTCAGGGCAAAATCATAAATGGTTTTTTTGGGTCCTGTCAGCATCCACCATATATCATGATTGACTCCGTACTTGTCAGCATATCTCTTTAGCGCGGCCGCCGAATCCCTCACCGGGTCTACGGTGAAGGACAGGAATTGCACGAATGTTGTATCCACTCTTTTACTATCGTCTTTTAATTTCAGTGCATCCTGTAATTTTTTCATGTTACGGGTCAGGGTAGGACAGATGCTTGGGCAATGGGTAAAGAAAAAATCGGCTATAATGACCCTTCCTTTTATCTGGTCGAGTGCAACTGTATTACCCAGCTGGTTGGTCAGAACAATATTGTTTACCTGGTGCCAGGTTGTATCGGTTATCTTTTTGCCGTCTTTCATCCTTTCTGCTACCGAATCATAATAATAACGTCTGGGCATGGCAATGGCATCTTTACTTTTGTAATCGGTAATAGTAAAAAATACAAGGGGAACTAATACCGCCACACACAGGGCCATTAATGCTTTCTTATTCACATGCTCGGATTTAAAATTGACACATACTAAAAACCACCGCCAGACAGCGATGGTTTTGGATTACAATCTATTTTTATAAAAAGACGGGCATTATTCCATCGCCCCGGGTTTTTTTCCTTCCGGCTTATGCTCTTCCTTCGTTTCCTTTACAGGGGTCTTGCTTTTTTCCACATGATAACGGTCATAATTGTCTCTCAGGTTTTTATAGGAATTCGCATCCCATAAAAANNCCAAATGAATAACATGGCAGGAAGAGCAACAGTCATGATCATGTTTTTGATCTCATGACGGAGGTGCATAAATTCCGCAATGATAAAAAAGGCTTTGGCGAGCGTTCCGATTATAAATACGCCATTCAGAAAATGTTTTGGTAAAAAACTTGTTTCATAATACAAGATGGCCAGGGCTAACTCGACAACCGTAATAATCAGCAGTATCCAAAACGTCCTCCAGACCGCCTTGGTGGAAAATCCATGATCATCATTTCCTGCGGTAGTAGCATGTGTATTATCCATATATTATTGTTATTCTCTTTTTCCTAAATTAAAGAAGGTAAAAACATGTAAACACAAAAACCCATACAAGGTCAACAAAATGCCAGTACAAACCAGCTTTTTCAATCATCAGGTAATGGCCCTTCCTTTCAAAACTTCCTTTCCAGGCCATCGTCAGCATAATAATATTGATAATCACACCTGAAAAAACGTGAAAACCATGAAAACCCGTGATTGTAAAAAAGAAGTTCGTAAAGTTGGTTGTAGACTGGGATCCATTAAGGTTCATAAAAGGATTTCTTCCCCACCAGGCCCCTTCGTGATATAGATGCGTCCATTCCCAGGCCTGGCAACTCAAAAATGCAATTCCACCCAGGATTGTCAGGAACATCCACTTCATAACTCCCTTCCTGTCATTGTTATGGCCGGCTCCGACTGCCAGGACCATAGTAACGGAACTCATAATCAGGATAAACGTCATTAGACTCACAAAGGCCAGCGGTATTTTCATCTCCCCGATAAAGGGAAAGGAGCGGAAAACCACATTCGGATCCGGCCAGCCATTGCTTGCAAACCGGATCGAACCATAGGAAATCAGAAATGCTCCAAAGGTGAAAGCATCACTCATCAGAAAATACCACATCATCAGTTTTCCATACTCTACATTGAACGGGCTTTTACCGCCGCTCCACCATTTTTGTCCTGCAGGTAGCGCTTGTGCCATGTTTTAATTTTAAACTCGTTCGCAAATTTATCCAACAAAAGTGAAAATTATTGAATCCATAAAAAGAAAATGAACAAATAAATCCAAAGAAAATCCACAAAATGCCAATAGGTGCTGAGAACTTCCAGGGGAACAGGATTGTAAGTACGAATTTTCCCACTGAAGGCTTTTAAAAATGTCACAACTAACGCGATCACTCCACCCATCACATGCAATGCGTGCAGCCCTGCAATGACATATAAAAATTGGCCTGCTCCCGAACCCCTGAAATTGACCCCGCTATTCCAGATAATATTAAAACTCACCCATTGCAAGGTTATAAAC
>PLCH01000593.1 GCA_003135585.1 Chitinophagaceae bacterium | reverse complement strand
GCAATGGAATCGGCACCACATCTACTCCAAGGGAACAAAAAAAAACTAATAGGTACTTCAACCACATACACAATTTTATTAAGAGGGCATTTATACAAGGCAATAAGTATCCTGCAATATGGTAATGTTAAAGAGAATAAACCAAAAATTAATTTTAGCCTGTGACAGGATAATCTTAATCTGTTACATCTAAATCTTCCTTATTAGATATCCCCCTTTTATTTTATAGACGAACAGTCTAAAGGATTAAATTGGTTTAACTTACCGTTTTCGCCAATAAATAAGCTGCGGGAGCACGATAGGGTCATAGAGTAATCTCTGGCCCAGACTCAGCCAAGCCTTGTTGCAAATGCCTGCATTTGTAGATCTCCCCCTTGGGTGAAAGCATATACTTTTTCCCCCTGGTGTGGAGCGACATGGGTGAGAATATGCGCCGCTGCCCAAATCCGGATATACCCAGCTACTCCCCCTGCGACTATACCATCGTATAGGACAGATAACCGATCAGGTCTCCACAAAAAAAAAGTGCGCTCGATGGGTTACCAAACATTGAAGCCAACTCGAAACAATATTCCTCATTTGCGACCGTATACCCGCCAGAAGTGGTATAGCGCGTAAATCGGGCGTTTTCGAAAAGATTCTCCTGAATAATAACGTTACCTTACACAAAGTATCAGACGCTTTAATTCTATGGTCTCAATGGTCCTACCCCTGGCCACTCCGAAATTGCTTTTATTATAAAGCACTTTATGATAATTTTTATAGTCTGGGTGGTGATGATCACGATGATTTGGAAGCAGACAAAGGAGGGTATATCCAATATTTATCTGAGAATCGGCTTTCTACGAATCGGTTACTGGTTTTATATAAGGCTTTTAATAATGCATGATAAAATTGAGGTGGGCTCCCTGCAATTTAGAACACTGGTGAAAAGTGTTATTTAATCAGATCACATGGGAATCGAAATCGAAAAAAAATATTTAGTTGAGAAGGATAAGTGGAATAATTCTGTTAAAGGAGAAAAACATTCCCTCCGCCAAGGTTACATTTCAACTGACCTAAACAAAATTATTCGGGTCAGACTGGTTGATAACAGAGGCTACCTGACAATAAAAGGATTTGCAAAGGACTATTCAAGGCCAGAGTTTGAATACCAAATCCCCGTGAATGAAGCAAATGAATTATTGGATAAATTTTGCACCTCAGAGATAAATAAAGTAAGGTACATAGTCCCATACAAAGGCAAGGTTTGGGAAGTTGATGAATTCTTAGGTTCTAATCTTGGGTTAATCATTGCAGAAATAGAGCTATCAAATGAATCAGAACCGGTTGACCTGCCGGATTGGGTTTACAAAGAAGTCACAGGTGATGAGAAATATTACAACTCTAATCTGTCTATCAAGCCTTT
The DNA here is from genome assembly GCA_003135585.1 of Chitinophagaceae bacterium. Taxonomy (GTDB): domain Bacteria; phylum Bacteroidota; class Bacteroidia; order Chitinophagales; family Chitinophagaceae; genus Puia. The sequence goes on along the minus strand of PLCH01000593.1, from coordinate 5,697 downwards.
TAAAAATTGGAACGATTTAGGAGACTGAATTTAGAACGCCCTGCTGCTATTATCCACACAATAGGATTCCAATATCCGACAAGTGTTTTGTTCGCAGCCAGATCAATCAATACAATTGCTACTATAAACCTAATTATTCTGTCTGCTTTGCCTACATTCATTTTCATATAAAAAGCTTTATTTCGGTATCAAAGTTATTAATGGCGGGTTGTCCGGATTTATGATCTGCGCAATGGTCAAATGTGATCTTTATCATGAACGTCAGCGATGGGCGATGAATACCGGCAGTTTATGATCGTGGATCACTTCTTTTATAAAGCTCTTATGGAACATTCTCGATAAGGCTGAACCGCCAAATGCTCCGCTTATTATAATCCCTCCTTTCTTACCCATCGCCCACAAATTAAAATATTTTTGCGGGTAATAATACAAATTCATAAATACTGGTTTGTTGAAATGTCTGGAAACCAACTCTTCTATATATCCATTATCGGGCACGGAATTTCCTACTTTTTCGTTGACAAAAACTACCACCGTTTCTTGTCCGAGCAGGCTTGGAAAAAGATATGCAAACTGTTTGATGGCGAATACGGAAGACTCCGTGCCATCATATGCAAGGATATTGGTGGAGGGAAACTCAAATTCCTCAGGTAAAAGTAGAACAGGACATTCAGAATGATGTAAGATTTCTTTTACATATTCATTTGGCTCTTCCTTTGCGGTCTCCTTATAAAAAAGCTCGCTGCATAAGATCAACAGATCTGCAAACCGGCATTCCTTTTTGATCTCAGGCAATGCAAAATCAAAAAGATCTTTATGTACAGAGTAGTCAATATTATTGTGCTTACATATTCGTTCGAATTCTTGAATGTTTTTTCCGACGGCTAACTTGTCCTCCTCCTCGGGTAAAGGAATAAAAAACGGCTCTGCCCTACCGCCGGCGCTGAGGCTCCGCATGTTAGCATAATTGGCCTGTGGTACAAAGAGTCCCGTAANNAGGGCCTGCCTGGAAAAATGGGTGCCATCAAAAACAAGGAGGATCTTATTCATATTGCTGTTTTTAGTTCTCTAAAGTTATTCAGAATACTCTCTAATATCGAATGATGGCAATCAGGTTTCTTCCTGACAGAAGTCATTATGCAGGAGTAGCTTTCGCACACACCTTCTAAAATCAATGCCCCGAATGACGATCGCCATAGTGCACCAGCCCGGACCGTGTACTTTTGGATCTCGATACATAAACGATATGAAAACGATCATTTCACCTGTCAATTTTTCCAAAAGCTCCGTAAACGCAGCGGAATATGCAGCTGACCTGAATAAACATGATGGCGGCATTGAGGTAGAGCAGTTCATAAAAAAACTTACAGGCAAAGAAAAAGTCCTTTATCCTGCCAATAAGGTATCCTGATCACTTTGTAGCTGGAGTGGGTTTTCGGAAAAATATCGAATAATTAATAACCTCACATCTTAGCGCTAAAGAATGTGGCTCAACCAAGTCGTTCCCTGAGACCTAAATGAAGAGGTTTTTTCTAATCTTCCAAAAGGTGCCGTTTAGAAACAATCAGCATAATTAGAAGAAGCATCCGAAGAAATATAAATCCAAAAGCCAAATGGTTGAAACCTTTTTTGCACAGCTTTGTGATCCTCTGAACCTGAGAAGAAATTATGCAAAATCTTATGAAGGACTGGTGGGCAGATTGACCTCTAAGCTGTCTTCAATGTCAATCCTGTATTGATCAACCATTTGAACGGGGAAAAAATTAGCGCAAATCAAACATTCTTTGAGTTTTTAGCAGCACAACACGTTAAATTTCTTATAAAAATTAAATAATGATGCAGATTTTAACCGATTTTAGCTTGACAATATTATTTCGTTATGAACAAAGGTGAAGTACTCCACATGGGTCAACTGGAACTTATCAACTCCCTGCACACTTCACCTGACGGGCTGACTCAAAAGGAAGCGGAAAAGCGTCTTTCAGAGCATGGTCCAAATGTATTGGGCAAAAAGACAGCCAATGCCTGGAATGTCTTCATCCGTCAATTGCGAAGCTCCCTCGTTTATTTGTTGATAGCAGCGAGTGTGGTTTCATTTGGAATTAAAGATTACACTGACGGCATGATCATATTAATCATACTGATCATTAATACCTCACTGGGTTTTTATCAGGAATACAAATCAGAAAAGATAATTGAAAAATTATCTCGTTTCATCACAAAACAAGTTAGATTAAAGCGGGATGGTCAGATGCAGTTACTTGACGAATCTGCTATTGTTCCGGGGGATTTACTGACTATCCGCGAAGGCGATATTGTTCCGGCCGATCTACGGCTTACCCAGGTAGACAATCTGCAGGTCAATGAATCACAATTAACGGGAGAATCAGTTCCTGTAATCAAACAGGTAGCCACCGGGTCAGGTGTAACTCCGGATACTTTGCTTTTCACAGGCAGTGTTATAGAGAAAGGCGGNNTTGCAACACTATCAACTGAAACGAAAAAGCTGACACAGTATCAGAAATCACTGCAATCCTTCAGCACACTTCTGATCCGGGTAGTTCTCATCGGACTAACACTTGTGTTTGTACTAAAAATAATTTTGAATCATGGCTTTTCCCATTTCGGTGAATTATTACTCTTCATAATCGCCCTAGCTGTTTCAACGGTGCCCGAAGTGCTGCCGGTGATTACGACGGTGACACTTTCAAACGGAGCCTTGAAACTTGCCAAAAAGCGCGTGGTAGTAAAACGGCTTTCATCCATGGAGGATCTGGGTAATGTCAATTTACTCTGCACAGATAAAACCGGTACGCTCACGGAAAACAAAATGGCCATTGAGCGTATTGTGTCAATTGACGATGAGTTGTTCCAAAAATTGGCGTATGCAACTATTATCCCACTCAAAAAAAGGAAGCGCAGAACAGAGAATTCATACGATGATGCCTTTTTGAAATATGTGCCAAGCCCCATCCAGCAGGAGGCACGAAACTTCGTCATCCGGCGGGAGATACCCTTTGATCCCAATGACCGCAGGCGTCGGGTGGTTCTTGAGGATACCAGGAACCATCTTTACTACCTAGTGGTCATCGGCGCCCCTGAACTGCTATTGGACATTGCCAGCTGTGCTACAAAACCTGAATATCTCAGCACGATAGCGCAGGAAGGTAATTCCGGCTTGCATCATCTTGCCGTAGCCTACAAAAAGATCATCTACAGCGATGATTTCGATATTTTGAAAAATGAAGGCGGAATCGATTTCCTTGGTTACGTCAGTTTGGTAGATCCTTTGCGTCCAGGTGCAAAACTGGCCATCGAACATGCACAGAAACTCGGGATTAAAATAAAAATTTTGACCGGTGACTCCAGGGAAGTGGCCGGGTATGTGGGCAGAAAAATCGGTCTTATCACTGGAGATGGTCTCGTATATCTCGGGGATGAATTGGACAAGCTGTCGACGTCGGAATTCGACAAAGTAGTCATGAATTCAAGCATATTTGCGAGAGTCTCCCCCACCCAAAAGTTCAACATCATTCAAACACTTAAAAAACAATATGTTGTAGCATATCAGGGTGACGGTATCAATGATGCTCCGGCTCTTAAGCTTGCAGATGTCGCTATTGCGGTAAACTCTGCGACCGATATTGCCAAAGAGAATGCCGACATTGTACTTTTGAACAAGAGCCTCGAAGTCATTATCGGTGGGGTCAAATACGGCCGGCTAATTTTTGTAAATATTAATAAGTATATACGTTATACCATGATCAATAATTTCGGGATGTTTATCTCTTTATCCGTCATGTACCTGCTTTCGAAAAGTTTACCGATTCTGGCCGTACAAGTACTATTGAACAATCTCTTTGGCGATATACCGCTCATTACTGTTTCTGCAGATACTGTAGACAATCAGGAAGTTGTCAGACCCGAAAAACACAACATCAGAGACCTTATGTCATTGTCGCTGGTACTTGGAGTACCGACAGCACTTTTTGAGCTGGTTTTTTTTGTAGTTGTCCATGCAAAACCTACCCCATTGTTGCAGACAAGCCTGTATCTATTCTTCACTTTCCAGGCACTCATTATTTTTTATGCAATCAGAAACAAAGATCATTTTTGGAAAACAAAAAAACCGCCATTGGTATTGAATGTTTCTTTTCTTATCGCCTTCGTACTCTCATTAGTCGTCATTTACATTCCCACCTTCCAGACATGGTTCTCCTTCGTCCCTTTGCCAATGGGATCAATCCTTACTATTATAGGTTTTGCTGTCTTCTACTTCTTTGCTACTGATGCTGTCAAAGTCTGGTTTTATAAGTCACTCGTTAAAGATGGTAATTTGACTCTTAACCCTCTGTCTGAGAAAAATAAATTCATTAAGGGGAATAAATGATGAAGAGAAACGAAATTGGGTATCCCATGTACGCAAACTGCTCCAGGCTTAAGTGTGCTTGCAAATAAACGGAAAATTAAGGTTAACCCGTGACAGGATAATCTTAAACTGTTACATCAAAATCTTCCTCATTAGATGTCCCCTTTATTTTATAGACGAACAGTCTAAAGGATTAAATTGGTTTAAGTTTATCCCCAGGCCAAAAAAGATGGTACTGTATTGTTTTCGAATCTTCCCGTTTTCTTAATCAACCTGAAGCGAAAAACGACGCCCTTGATAGCGTTTATATCGGTAGGAGAAAACGGCCATTCGGGTGAAAGTTTTGTGGTCGCGCTGGGAACAAGAGGGAGTATCCGCTCATGTAATTTCAGCAATGCATTATGTCTTTCTGTTTCATTAGTAAGCTCCTCAAATTCACCCCAGGAAATAACACTTTGCCAATGGGCCATATTTTGCATGGTATCCACTTCAAAACAAACACTACGGTTCTTTCTCATCATTTTAATCTTCATTCCTTCCTGTGTGTACCCATATATATACTGGCCATCATAGGCATAACTAATCGGCACTACATAAGTTATATTATCTGCGTGACATCCAACCCGGCCTATCACCTGCTGGTGAAGCACTTCTTCTATTTCCTTTTGATTCAATTCTCCAAACATGATAATTATTTTTCATAAAGTTAAGGTAATTAAACGCTTGCGAAATGATTTCAGTTAATATCAAAAATGATATTATTCATTGATTTATTTGCAGGCCAAATTAAAACTACAACTATCCCCATTTGCTTAAGCCAGAGAAGATGTTCCCTTGCGAGGTATTGTTGGGTGAACTTGCGGTAGTCCGTTAACGGCCGGATACAGTAAAGGTAAAAATAAATATTATCTATACTATCGATGCAACAAGGACCCCCAACTTAATTTTAGAGGTGAAAAAATGCATGATATGATGGAACAGGTTTTAGAAGGCTTTTCCTATACGCAAAAGCAAATTGATTTTATATCTAATACTGCACAAAACGGTTTAAAGGAGGCTCTTGAGAATCGAAAGAAATTACTGGAATCAAAATGAAAGGAACTTACAAACATTAGTCATAAGATGGATAAAATGGAACAACGATTAATTGATGAAGAAATAGAGCCGGTGACTTATCAAAAATGGTTTCGTAAACTATCGGTCCAAAAAGGGAGCCTTCAATTCGAAATTGAAAATTTGAATGATAATAATAAGAATACCTGGCATCGACTTGAAAAGGTAATACCATTCCTTTCAAACATTAAAAATTTGTATAGGGAATTGAATCT